>NZ_JACCSU010000016.1 GCF_013812825.1 Sphingomonas sp.
CGACACGAACAGGAACAGCCAGACGACGTCGACGAAGTGCCAGTACCAGGCCGCCGCCTCGAAGCCGAAATGCTGCCTGGGAGTGAAGTGGCCCTGGCGAGCGCGGGCCAGGCAGACGATCAGAAAGATCGTCCCGACGATGACGTGGAAGCCATGGAAGCCGGTCGCCATGAAGAAGGTCGCGCCGTAGATATTGCCTTTGAAGTCGAACGGCGCGTGGATGTACTCATAGGCCTGGATGCTGGTGAACAGCAGGCCGAGCAGGATCGTCAGCAGCAGCCCGAGCTTCAGCCCGTCGCGGTCGCCGTGGATCAGCGAGTGGTGCGCCCAGGTGACCGTCGTTCCGGAGCACAGCAGGATCATCGTGTTGAGCAGCGGCCAGCCCCATGGGTCGAGCACCTCGATGCCCTTGGGCGGCCACTGCCCGCCAACCGCCTCGACCGCGGACGGGAACAGCGAGGCGTCGAAGAACGCCCAGAACCAGGCGAGGAAGAACATCACTTCCGAGGCGATGAACAGGATCATCCCGTAGCGCAGATGAAGCTGGACGACCGGCGTGTGGTCGCCGCTGTGAGCCTCCCGAATGGTGTTCGCCCACCAGTTGGCCATCGTCACGAACACGACCAGCAGGCCGCCGATCGAGATGAACTTGCCGTAGGGATTGTCGTGCATCCACATCACCGCGCCGCCGAACAAGGCGAACGCGCCGATCGCGCCGATCAGCGGCCATGGATCAGGATCGACGAGGTGGTAGTCGTGGTGCTTGGTCGCCGCCATCTGGGTCGCTCATCCCTCTTGTGGTGCGAGCGGCTCTAGCCGCCCCGGCCCGGAGATTCCACCGGGTAAAATGTGTAGCTCAGGGTGATCTCGTCGATGTCCCTGGCCGCCGGATCGTTGCGGATTTTCGGGTCGACAAAGAAGATCACCGGCATCTCGACGCTCTGCCCGCCCTTCAGGGTCTGCTCGGTGAAGCAGAAGCATTCGATCTTGGTGAAATACTGGCCGGCCTTGAGCGGAGTGACGTTGAACACCGCGGTTCCGGTCGTCGGCCGGGCGGTGAGGTTGGTCGCCCGGTAGGACGTCTGGATCCGCGCTCCAGGAGCGATTCGGACCGTCGTCTGCACCGGTTCGAAGCGCCACGGCAGCTTGGGGTCGATATTGGCGTCGAAGCGCACCCCGACCTCGCCGGCAATCGCTCCCGGCGCCGCCTCTGCCCGCACCGGCGTGCCGGCAAAGCCGGTGACTTCGCAGAACAATCGGTAGAGCGGGACGGCGGCGAAGGCGACTCCGACCATGGCGATGGCGAACAGCGCCATGAGCAAGCCGGTGCGCGTGTTGCGGTGAGCGAGCGCGGTCATCGGTTGAGCCCGATCTTGGCGACGGTGACCAGGAACAAGAGCACGACGAAGCCGCCGAGCAGCCAGGCCATCAGCCGGGCGCGCTCGCGCTGACGCTTGACCACTTCCTCCTCGTGCCGGCTCATGCGCCGGTCCAGCGGTCGGCGACCAGCGCCGCGAACAATGCGAACAGATAAAGGACGGAAAAGCCGAACAGCCGTTTCTCGGGGCGCATCCCGGCCGGCTCGGTCGCTCGGTTGGCGAGCACGAGCCCGGCCATGACCACGAACGCCGCGCTCAGCCCGGCTGCGATCAGCCCGTACAGGGGCCCGGCCAGTCCGAGCGGCCACGGGGCGACCGCTGCCGCGGCCATCGGCAGGCTGTAGAGGAAGATCTGGCGCCGGGTCGCCTCGATGCCCGCGGTGACCGGCAGCATCGGCACCTTGGCGGCGGCGTAATCGGAGCGGACGAACAGCGACAGCGCCCAGAAATGCGGCGGAGTCCACAGGAAAATGGTCGCGAACAGGATAAGCGGCAGCGCCGCAATGTCACCGGTCGCCGCGACCCAGCCGATCAGCGGCGGGAACGCCCCCGCTGCTCCGCCGATGACGATGTTCTGAGCGGTCCGCCGCTTCAGCCACACGGTATAGACCAGCACGTAGAACAGGATCGAGGCGGCGAGCAGCAGGGCGGCGAGATGGTTGGCCGCGACGTCCATCAGCACCACCGAGAAGGCGCCCAGGCCGACTCCGAAGTGCAGCGCCGTCTGGCGATCCATGCGCCCGGCGGGCAGCGGCCGGCCGGCCGTGCGCCGCATCAGAGCGTCGAGGTCCGCCTCGTACCACTGGTTGAGCGCTCCGGCGGCACCGGCGCCGAGCGCGATGCACAGGATGGCGGTAAAGCCGATCGCCGCCGGCGGCACGACCGGCGCGGCAAGCATCCCGCACAGGCCCGTGAACACCACCAGGCTCATCACCCGCGGCTTGGTCAGCGCGAGGAAATCCCGCCAGTCAGCCGGGATGATCAGGTCGGTGGGGACGGAGACGCCGGTCACGCCCGCGCCTATAAGCGGTTGGCGCCGATTGGAAAAGCCGCCGATGGGCGCGATTTTCTACATTGCCAGCGCCTCTTTCGCTTCGCCGCGCGGTCCGGCCCGCGTCGCCCGCAACAGCTTGTCGACGTCCTTCATTCGAGCCGGCCGTCCCGAGGCGTAGCCCTGCACCAGGTCGCAACGGATGGTGCGCAGGAAGTCGAGCTGCGCGGGAGTCTCCGCGCCCTCGCAAATCGACCAGATGCCGAGCTGGCGGCACAAGCACACGACGTTGCGAAGGATGACCCTGGCCGCATGGTCGTTCTCCGCGTCGACCAGCAGGCTGCGATCGATCTTGAGAACCGAGATCGGCAGCTTTCGCAGCGTCGAGAGATCGGAATAACCGCAGCCGAAATCATCGAGCGCGAAGGCGACCCCGGCGGCGCGGAGCCGGGCCATGACCCGCTTGACGGGAGCGAGGTTCTCTATGATCGCTCCTTCGGTGATCTCCAGCAGGAGATGGCGTGGATCAACTCCGGTTTTTTCGAGCGCATCGAGGACCGCCTGCGAAAATTCCTCGTCGAGCATTTCGAGAGGGGAGACGTTGAACGACACCCGCTCGCTGCTTGGCTTCGATCCAGCCCCTGGTTTCGAGAAGCGCCTTTTCGAGCAGGGTGCGGCCGACTCCGCGGATCATGCCGCATTGTTCGGCGAGCGGAATGAAATAGGCCGGGCTGATCGCCGCCCCGCGCGTGTCGGTCCAGCGCGCCAGCGCTTCGACGGCCTCCACTTCGCGCGTCTGCAAATTGACGATTGGCTGATAGACGAGGTCGATGCATTTGGCGGCTAGCGCACCGCGTAACTCCGCTTCCATTCGCTGCCGATATTCATAAGCATGAAGCAAAGGGCGTTCGAACAGCACCACTTGGCCCTTGCCCTGTTGCTTGCTTTTGTAGAGCGCAAGATCAGCGAAGCGCTGAAGGTCGATCACATTCTCGCAATGGTCCGGACTGATGGCCAGGCCGAACGACCCGCTGGCATTGATCGTCACGCCTTGGATCGTGAGCGCCGTTCGGAACACTTCGGCAAAGCGATCCGCGGCGATGGCGACCGCCGCCGCGTTGTCCCCTTCGATGACGATCGCAAACTCGTCGCCGCCAATGCGGGCGACCAAGTCCCCGCGCCGAGCCATGGTCTTGAGGCGATCGGCGACGGCGATCAGGAGCGCGTCGCCATGGCTGTGGCCATAGGTGTCGTTGATCAGCTTGAACCGGTCGAGATCGACCAGCAGCAGGCCGATGGCCCGCCGGGTTTCGACCCCCCGAGCCAGGGACCGCTCGAGCTGCTCGGAATAGTGGAGGCGGTTGGCGATGGCGGTCAGATGGTCGGTCGCGCCGATCTTGACCGCCGCCTTGCGGGCATCGTCGACCTGCCGGGTTCGCGCCTCGACGCGCTGCTCGAGGTCCGCATTGAGCTGGATGAGCCGCTGGTTTGCGGCGAATAATTCGAGGCTCTTGCTCTCCAGCAGCCGCTCGGCTTCGTGGCGCGCCGCATGCTCGCGCTCGGCGCGGCGTTGCAGGCGCCGCGCGCGGTCTTCCGATCCCAGCTCGCCGCTGGGTGACGGAGTCCGCCAGGGATCACGCGAGGCGTGTGACTTCGAACCGGACATGCGCGTTCGTGCCGTCAGCAACCGGCCGATGGGTTATTTCGACCCGTTCGCCCAGGTGGGCCGCGGCGCCCTGAATTACGCCGGCCGCAAGGTCCGCGAGCGGCTTGCAGCTGAAGTAGCGAAGTACCAGCGTCTGGTCATCGCGGCTTTCGACCTTGAACGACGGCAATTCGGCGTCGGGGTAAAGCTTGAGCACCTCCGATTCATGGAACTCATTGACGCCCGCCAGGATGTCGAACAGATCCTTGTTTTCGAAATGCTCGGGCACATAGGCGACCCACTTGCGGAAGCAGAAGCGGCCGAAGCCCTCGAGCAGCTGCGGCATCGGCTGGGCGGTGCGGCGAACGAGCGCGGTGATCAATGCAACCATTTCCTCGAAGGGGTAGGTGCCGACGCTGGTATAGGCGCCCTTGTTGGGCAGGTCGGCGTCCTCGATGATGTCATCGAGCATCTCCGGTCCCCAGATTTCCTCGCAATGCGAATAGAATGTCGTGAACACCAGACCCTTCATGACGCCGACAATCCTTTCGCTCGGGACTGCGGGCCGTCCAAATGGCGATCTTCACCCGGCGCGACTTGCCCGACGCGCGACTAATGACCGGAGATCATTGACGAAGGGTGGCAATCGCATCCGATCCGGAGGTGTTCCGGGTGCGACGGGCGGGCGGAAAACCGCCCCGGCGCCCAGGTCTCGGGTCGATCGATCGCGAGCGGTCAGTCGATCTTCGGCAGCGTATTGAACTGGTGGAACGGCGGCGGGCTCGGCAGGGTCCACTCCAGCGTCGTCGCGCCCTCGCCCCACGGATTGTCGGGCGCCTTCTTGCCGGCCGCCATCGACCAGAACAGGTTGACGAAGAACACGGCCATCCCGGCGATGGTGACCATGTAGCCCACCGTCGAGATCTGGTTCCAATATTCGAACGCCGGGGTGTAGTCCGGGATTCGCCGCGGCATTCCGTCGAGGCCGAGGAAATGCTGCGGGAAGAACACCAAGTTCACGCCGATGAACATGATGAAGAAATGCGCCTTGCCGAGGAACTCGTTGTAGAGCTTCCCGGTCATCTTCGGGAACCAGTAATAGAAGCCGGCGAAGATGGCGAACACCGCGCCGAGGCTCAGCACGTAGTGGAAGTGCGCGACCACGTAGTAGGTGTCGTGCATGTAATTATCGACGCCGGCGTTGGCGAGGACGACGCCGGTCACTCCGCCGACGGTGAACAGGAAGATGAAGCCGATCGCCCACAGCATCGGCGTCTCGAAGGTGATCGAGCCGCCCCACATGGTCGCGATCCACGAGAAGATTTTGACGCCCGTTGGAACGGCGATGATCATGGTCGCGGCGGTGAAGTACATCTTGGTGTTCACGTCCATTCCGACGGTGAACATGTGGTGCGCCCAGACGACGAAGCCGACGACTCCGATCGCGACCATCGCGTAGGCCATTCCGAGATAGCCGAACACCGGCTTGCGGCTGAACGTCGCGACCACCTGGCTGACCATCCCGAAGCCCGGGAGGATCATGATGTAGACCTCGGGGTGGCCGAAGAACCAGAACAGATGCTGGTAGAGCACCGGGTTGCCGCCGCCCGACGCGTCGAAGAAGGTGGTTCCGAAATTGCGGTCGGTCAGGAGCATGGTGATCGCTCCGGCGAGCACCGGCAGCGCCAGCAACAGCAGGAAGGCCGTGACCAGGATCGACCACACGAACAAAGGCATCTTGTGCAGTGTCATGCCCGGCGCGCGCATGTTGAAGATGGTGGTGATGAAGTTGATCGCGCCGAGGATCGAGCTGGCGCCGGCGAGGTGGAGCGAGAAGATCGCCATGTCGACCGCGGGGCCCGCCGAGCCCGAGGTCGAAAGCGGCGCATAGACCGTCCAGCCGGTGCCGGCGCCAAGGCCGCTGCCGCCCGAGACGAAGCTCGAGCCCAACAGCAGTGCGAACGCCGGGATCAGCAGCCAGAAGCTGATGTTGTTCATCCGCGGGAACGCCATGTCGGGGGCGCCGATCATCAGCGGCACGAACCAGTTGCCGAAGCCGCCGATCATCGCCGGCATGACCATGAAGAAGACCATGATCAGCCCGTGAGCGGTGATCAGCACGTTCCAGTGGTGCGCCCATTCGTCGAAGTTGGCCGTGCCCGGCCCGAGCGGCCAGCCCTGGCTCAGGACCTGGATTCCCGGTTCCGCGAGCTCGGCCCGCATGATGCCCGAGATCGCCCCGCCGATGATGCCCGCGACGATCGCGAAGATCAGATAGAGCGTGCCGATGTCCTTGTGGTTGGTGGACATGAACCAGCGGGTGAAGAAGCCCGGCTTGTGGTCGGCGTCGTGGTGCGCGTCGTGCGCCTCATGGGCCTTGAGCGGCAGGGCGTCGGCGGGGATGGTGCTCATGATACTCGTTTCCGCTCTAATTCTGGGCCGTCGCGGCCTGGTTGGTCGCGGGCTGCTGGACCGCCGACGGGTCGGCCGCGGGCGGCCGCGCATTCGGCTGGGGCCGGGCAGCCGCCGGGACCGCGGCCTCGCTGACCGGCGACGCGCCGGTGCTGTCGGGCGTCGCGGCCGGGCGGGCGCCGGGCATCGAGCCGCCCTTCGATGCGACCCAGGCGGCGAAGCGCGCCTCGGGCACGGCCTCGACCGCGATCGGCATATAGGCGTGGCGGGCGCCGCACAGCTCGGTACATTGGCCGAAATAGACGCCCGGGCGATCGACCTTCGCCCAGATCTCGTTGAGCTGGCCGGGGTTGGCGTCGATCTTGTTCCAGAACGCCGGGACCCAGAAGGCGTGGATCACGTCGTTCGACGTGATGATGAACTTCACCACCTTCCCGGCCGGGATCACCAGCCGCTCGTCGGTCGCCAGCAGCGGCGGTCCGTCGGCGTCGGTGCGCGCGCGCTCATTGGGCTTCCGGGTCTGGTCGTTGGCTTCCTTGAGCATGTAGCTGTCGAACGTCACTCCGTGGTCTGGATATTCGTAGGTCCAGAACCATTGGCTGCCGATCACCTTGACCGTCAAATCGGCCTTGGGCGGCGAATATTGCGCGCTCAGCAAGCGAATCGAGGGAATCGCGATCGCGACCAGGATCAGCACCGGGACCAGGGTCCAGATGACCTCGATCGTCGTGTTATGCGAGGTCCGCGACGGCGTCGGGTGGGCGGCGCGGCGGTAACGGACCATCGCATAGCCGAGCAGGCCGAGGACGAACAGGCTGATCAAGGCGCACAGCGTCAGCAGCCAGACGTTGTGGAATGTCGCCGCGTCGCGGCCGATCCCGGTCACCTGCTCCTGGATGCCCTTGCCGCCGACCGGAACCCCGAGCCCGGGCGTCGGCGGAGTCACCGCCGAAGGCGGCGCGACGTGGGCCGAATGATCGACCACGGCGGCGCCTTCCCCGCGCGGATCCTGCCCCGCTGACTGCTGCGGCGCGGCCTGCTGCGCCGCGGCGGAGGCCGCCGGCGCGGTTTCCTGCGCCGCTGCAGGTGTGAGCCCGGCGGCGGCCAGGACAATCGCCCATCCAATCAGTTTCATTCGGACCCCGGTGACGTGGGTTGGAAGCGGGACCGTCGCCGCGAGGGCCCCGGATTTGGGCGGCCTTATAGGCGCGGCTTTTCGCGCTCTCAAGCGGGACTTCGGGCATTGGCGAGGCGGTGTTGAAGCCGCCCCGCCGGCGGCCTATTCACGCGCTCGCGAACGGCATTTGAAGGACGGCATGACCGACGACGAGGTTCTCAAGGAGTTCCGGGCCGCCGAAGCGCTGCTCGAGGGTCATTTCATCCTCTCCTCGGGCTTGCGGAGCCCGCGCTATTTGCAGTGCGCGCGGGTGCTGATGGACCCGGCGCGGGCCGAGCGGCTGGCAAGCGCGCTGGCCGCCAAGCTGCCGGCCGAGGTCCGCGACCAGGTCGATGTGGTGGTCTCGCCAGCGATGGGCGGGGTCATTATCGGCCATGAGATGGGCCGGGCGCTCGGCCGAAGAGCGATGTTCGTCGAGCGGCCCCAAGGCCGGTTCGAGCTTCGCCGCGGTTTTCGGCTCGAGCCGGGCGAGCGGGTGCTGCTGGTCGAGGACGTGGTCACCACCGGCCTCTCGTCGCGCGAGGCAATCGCCGCGATCGGGGAAGCGGGCGGCAAGGTTGTCGGCGGTGCCGCGCTGGTCGACCGCTCGGGCGGCACCGCCGACCTCGGCGTCCCGCTGACCGCGCTGATCCGGATCGACGTTCCGACCTATTCCGCCGATGAGCTTCCGCCCGAGCTCGCCTCGATCCCGGCGATCAAGCCTGGAAGCCGCGCTCCAGCGTGACGGGCCGTCTCCGCCCTGCTCCCGACAGCCAGCTGCGCCTGGGGGTCAACATCGACCATGTCGCGACCATCCGGAACGCGCGGGGCGGCGACCACCCGGATCCGGTGCGGGCGGCGGTGATGGCGGCCGCCGCCGGCGCCGACGGCATCACCGCGCACCTTCGCGAGGACCGGCGGCACATCACCGACGAGGACATCGACCGGCTGATGGCCGAGATCGACCTGCCGCTGAACCTCGAGATGGCGGCAACCGAGGAAATGCTTGCGATCGCGCTCGCGCACCGGCCGCACGCCGCCTGCATCGTCCCGGAAAAGCGCGAGGAGCGGACCACCGAGGGCGGCCTCGACGCCGCCGGCCAGCACAATCATCTCGCTTACTACGTCGACCGGCTAGGGTCCGCGAACATCCGCGTCAGCCTGTTCATCGAGCCGCGGGAGGAGCAGGTCGACGCAGCCCTCCGGCTCGGCGCGCCGGTGGTCGAGTTCCACACCGGCCGCTACGCGCATGCCGACGGCGAGGAGCGCGCCAAGGAGCTGCAGCGCATCGCCGATTGCGCGGCGCTGGCGGTGAAAGCCGGCATCGAGCCCCACGCCGGCCACGGCCTGACCTTCGACAACGTCGTCCCGGTCGCCGCCATCCCGCAGCTCGCCGAGCTCAACATCGGCCACTTCCTGGTCGGCGAGGCGATCTTCACCGGGCTGGAAGCAAGCGTCCGCCGGATGCGCGAGCTGATGGACAGCGCTCGATGATCGTCGGCATCGGCTCGGACCTGTGCAACATCCAGCGGATCGAGCGCTCGCTCGAGCGGTTCGGCGACAAGTTCCTCAACCGGGTGTTCACCGCGACCGAGCGCGCCAAAGCGCAATCGCGGCCGTTCACGCGCGCCGGGACGCTGGCCAAGCGGTTCGCCGCCAAGGAGGCGTTTTCCAAGGCGGTCGGCACCGGCTTCAAGCGCGGCGTGTTCATGAAGGACATCGGCGTGGTCAACGCGCCGTCGGGAGCTCCGACGCTCGAGCTGACCGGCGGCGCCCGCGAGCGGCTTGACGCCCTCGCGCCGCCGGGCCACGCCATCGACATTCACGTGACCCTGACCGACGAATATCCCTGGGCGCAGGCCTTCGTCATCCTGACCGCACGCAAGATGGAGTCCTGATTGAGCGACAACGCCGACGGTGCGATGGCCGACGAGCAATCCGTGCCCGCCGAACGCAAGGAGTCCAAGGGCTCGGCCGTGTGGCGCGAGGTCAAGGGCCTGCTGTGGGTGCTGGTCGCGGTGCTCGCCTTCCACAGCTTCGTCGCCAAGCCATTCTACATCCCGTCGGAATCGATGATGCCTGGCCTCCTGAAGGGCGACCGGCTGGTGGTCAGCAAGTACCCGTACGGCTGGTCGTGGGTCAGCCCGAGCTTCCACATCTTTCCGCACTGGGAGGGACGGCTGCTCGGCAAGTTGCCCAAACGCGGCGACATCGTCATCGTCACTCCGCCCGGCCAGAGCGACGATTACATCAAGCGGGTGATCGGCCTGCCCGGAGACACCGTCGAGGTGCGCCGCGGACGGCTGGTTCTCAACGGCCGGCCGGTGCGCTCCGAGGTTCGGCCTCCGGCGCTGATCCCGGTCGATCCCAACGTTCCGTGCGGGATCGAATTTTCCGGTTTCATCGTGCGCTCGGGCGGCCGCGAATATTGCCGGCTGCCGATCGTCCGCGAAACCCTGCCCGGCGGGCCGAGCTACGACACCGTCGATCTCGGGGCGAGCCCGGGAGACGATTTCGGGCCGGTCAAGGTGCCGGCCGACCATGTCTTCATGATGGGCGACAACCGCGACCGAAGCGCCGACAGCCGCTTTGGCCTCGGGCCGCCCGAGAACGGGCTTGGCGGCGCGGTGCCGTGGGAGAATATCGGCGGCCGCGCCGAGTTCATCACCTTTTCGCTCGACGGAACCACCGAGATCCTCAACCCGGTGAGCTGGTTCCGGGCGCTTCGCTCGGGCCGGGCCGGACGCTCGCTGCGGGGGGCGAGGGACTAAATGGCCCAGCAGCCGCCGGTCCAGCCACACGTCGAGCGGCCCGGTCCGACCGAGTTTCGCGACCCCATCGTCCGCCGCGAACTGCAGCGGGCCGCGGTCTGGTTCGGAGTCGCTCTGCTGATCGCGGGGGTCATCTTCCTCGCCCATCCGCTGCTGCTGATCATCGGCGGGATGATCCTCGCCGTGATCCTCGATGGCGGCACCCGGCTCCTTGGGCGGGTCCTTCCGATCGCCCGCGGCTGGCGGCTGCTGCTCGTGATCCTGTTCGGCTTCGGTTTCGTCGGCTGGGTCTTTTATTATGCCGGGACCACGTTCGCCTCGCAGTTCGAGACGCTTCGAGCCGTCGTCGAGGCGCAGGCCGCCAACCTCTACGGTTGGGCCCAGCGCATTGGCCTAGTCACCGATCCCAGCCCGGGAACCATCGGCCAGCAATTGATGGGATCGGTCGGTCGGCTGACCAGCGCGGTCGGAAGCGCCCTCGGGGCGCTGACCAGCCTCATCCTGATCCTCGTCATCGGCATTTTCATCGCCATCGAGCCGCACCTTTACGACCGCGGCATCGCCTGGATGCTTCCGCTGCGCTACCGCGAGCGCTTCTACCGGATCGGCGATTGTGTCGGCTTCACCCTTCGACGGCTGCTCGCCGGCCGCATCGTCGGCATGGTCTTCGAGGGTATCTTCACCTACCTGATGCTCGCCTGGGTCGGAAGGCTGTTCGGAATCCCGCCGCTGCCGATGGCGGCGCTGCTCGGGCTGATTACCGGCCTGCTCGCTTTCATCCCCAACATCGGCGCGATCGTCTCGGGCCTGCTGATGGTTGCGGTCGGCTTCAGCGCCGGCCCCGAACAGGGGGTCTGGGCGATCATCGTCTATTTCCTCGTCCAGAACATCGACGGCTACCTCGTGCTTCCGTACATCGCGCGCCGGACCGTCGACCTCGCGCCCGCGGTGGTGCTCGCGACCCAGCTGCTGTTCGGCGCCTTGTTCGGACTGTTGGGAGTGCTGCTGGCGGACTCGATCCTCGCCACCATCAAGGTGACCTTGCAGGAACTCAGCAAATACCGCGCCTCGGACGAGCCGACGCGCCCGAGGAAACCTAAGGCTGGGGCGCGGGCTGCTCGGGCTGCGCGGGGTCCCCCTGGGGGGCGCCCTGCATCAACGCCGCGTTAGGCACGACCTGGACGACGTGGACGTCGAACTCGAGCTCGGCGTTGGGCGGGATCGGGCTGCCGGGCTGGGGGTTGGCTCCATAACCGAGCTCGGACGGGATTTTGACCCGGTAGCGCCCGCCCTTCTGCATCTTGGTCAGCGCCTCGGCGAAGCCCGGGATCACCTGGCCGGCGATCATCGGCGTCGGGCCGCGGCCCTCGCTGGTGTCGAACACCGTTCCGTCCGCGAGCCGACCTTCATATTCGATCATCACACCATCGACCGCCTTGATCTGCGGTCCCTCGCCGGCCTTGACGGTGCGGAACTGGAGGCCGCTGGCGGTGGTCTCGCCGCGCAGCGAGCCGGCTCCGAACCACGCCAGGCCGACGCCCGCCGCGATGAGCAGCAGGAGGGCCAGCCACAGCCGGCCGGTGCCACGGCGGCTCGGAGGGTGGGCAAGCGTGCTGACGGACATCGGGATCGCCTCCTGTTCCGGCGGCTTCGGGAAAAAGCTTAGCGGGCGGTGCCTTCGCGCTCGGCGCGCTTGCGCTCCAGCTTGCGGGCGCGGCGGATCGCGGCGGCCCGCTCGCGGGCCCGCTTTTCCGACGGCTTTTCGTAATGGCGGCGCAGCTTCATCTCGCGGTAGACGCCTTCGCGCTGCAGCTTCTTCTTGAGCGCGCGCAGCGCCTGCTCGACATTATTGTCGCGAACGATGATCTGCATAAAAAGCCGTCACACTCCTCGAATTTCGTCCAATGCGCCGAACGACCGCTGGGTGACGCGCGGCCACGAAAGGTCGTTGCGATGCCTATTATTCGCCGCAGGCGGGCCTACGGCGGCGCGGGGCCATAACAGCGTCCGCGAAAGCGTTCAAGTCAGCCACTTTTTTGGGAACTTTTTCGTTTTGTGCGACGAGCCGTTGATCTGGTGCGGTAGGGAGGGTTTCAGACCCTCTTGGGTTATCGGCGATTAACCTTCTGACTGTTATAGCATTTCTTTGTTGAGCGGAGGGATGGATGTCGTTGAATCGGAGGGAAATGTTGCGTCTTGGCGCGGTCGGCGTCGGGGGTGTGATGCTGTCCTCCGCGGCGAGCTCCGTGGGGCTTCCGTCGGTTGTGTTCCAGGCGCCGCGCAGCCCGCTGCCGCCGGTTTCGCCGGTTCCGGCCGCTCCCAGGGCGCCATTCGGCGTCGAGCAGCGCATCTTCGAAAGGGCTCGGGCCGCGCTCGATGCCCATCGCATCTACCAGCGCGATTTCATCGGCATCGCCGACTTCTCGCTCCCGTCGAGCGAGCGTCGCTTCCATGTCGTCGACCTGCGCAACGGCCATGTCGAAAGTTTCCGGGTCGCGCACGGCCAGGGCTCGGACCCGAACCACAACGGCTTTCTCGACCGCTTCTCGAACGAATTCGGCTCCTACGCCACGTCGAACGGCGCCTACACGACCGGCGAATATTATCACGGCAAGTACGGGCTTTCGATGAAGACGCATGGCCGCGACTGGTCGAACAGCAATGCCGAGCCGCGGGCGATCGTCATCCACAACGCCTGGTATGCCGAGCCCGGGGTCGTCGCTCAGCACGGCAAGCTCGGCCGATCGCAGGGTTGCTTCGCCTTCTCGCGCAAGGACCAGTGGCCGGTCATGCAGAAGCTCGCCGGCGGCCGGATGATCTACGCGGACAAGCTGGCCTAAGCTGCCCACGCGCAGCCAAGCGCACCAATCGATAACAGCACGAAGAGCTAAAGCAGGTCGGCCCCGGGGTCGGCCTAGGCCGAAGCCGTGCGAAGTCACGGGATTTACTCCCGGGACGGCCCAAGCGCCCCGATCAATTCGGTTTAACGAGTAGCCACCGTTTCTCTCGGAGGCCGCTTGTCGAGCAATGCGGCGAGCACCTTGGGGTCGCGCTTGTAGACATCGCCGTAGTTGACGATTTTCCCGTCGGTGGAGGCGGCGGTGCTGAAATAAACGATGTACACCGGGATCGGCTTGGCAAAATCGGCCTGGACGGTCTTCTTGGAGGCGAGCACCGCGTCGATCTTCTCGGCGGTCCACGCGGGATTGCCCTCTTCGGCGAAGATGGTCTTGGCCAGGTCGACGACATTCTGGGTCCGGATGCAGCCGTGGCTCAGCGAACGGATCTGGCTGTTGAAGCGGCTGCGCGCGTTCGTGTCGTGCAAATAGATGTTGTGCGGATTGTACATGACGAATTTGAGCTCGCCGAGCGCATTGTTCGGCCCGGGGGGCTGGCGCCAGCCCTTGATCTTGCCGTCCTTGCCACGCAGCGGGACATAGCCGGGCTTGCCGCGCACCTCGGGTTCGATGCTCTTGGGAACGAACCAGGACGGATTGATGCTGACGCCCGTCGCCATCACCGACAACATCGGCGTCGGCGTCTTGATGGCGCCGGCGACGGCGCGCTGGCGCCATTTGGTGACTCCGTTCTCGACCAGCGCGACATAGAAGGCGGGCACGTTGACGATGATGTATTTCTCACCAAGGTCGCGCGGCAGCCAGCGCCAGCGGTCGAGGTTGAGCCGCAGCCGGTTGACCTGAGCGGTCTGGTCGCGCGGAGTCGTCGAAAGGGCGTTCTTGAGGTCGCGATATTGCGGGTGCGTGGGGAGCAGCCCGCGAAGCGAATCGGGAACTCGGTGCTGCTCGAGCGCGGCTCTCATGAGGAGAAATTGCCGCTCGCGATTGAGGTCCCTGTCCGGGATGTGCCAGCCGTCGCGCTCGGCGCGTGGGACATGGCCGAAAGCAAGGTCGCCCGACACTCGGTTGAAGCGATCGGTCGCGGTCTTGGCGAGGAGCAGCGGATCGCCCGAACGGAGCGCCATCGCCAGCCCGGCCGGGTCATAATCGGCTGGATCGAGGCCTTCCGACCCGATCTGCTCGATGAAAGTGAGCAGGTCCTGCGCGTCGCGCGGGTGCCAGATCAGCGTCGGATAGACGACCGGCGGCGGCGGAACAGTCGACGCGGGCGGCTGTGCTGCGGCCCCTTGGGTCTGGGCGGCAACGGGCTGGGCGGCAGCGGGCTGGGCGGCCGCCGGCTTGGCCTGGGGCTTGGCGGGCACAGGTGCCGCCGTCTGGGCCGTCGCCCAGGCGACCGGAAGCGCCGACAACGCCGAGAATGTAACCCAGAACTTCACCCGCATGCCCATCGCCAACCCGTTCTTTTTCAATGACATCAGCCGTTCGGCCAATGCACCTGATGCCCTAGCCGACACATACACGCGATGAACGGCGCCTGCCAGTGACGCGGCGGCCACAGCGGCCCGACAATAGTGCAACCCGCCGAAAACCAATCTTTAAGGCGCTGCGGCTAGCATCCCCTTGTCCTGGGGGAGGATTTCGAGTGGCGAGCAAGTTCAGCCTCAATGGCGCGATGGTCCCGCGAACCGTCAAGCGCATGATCGACGAGCGCTCCGAGGAGCGCTGCCCGGCGGGCAGCGAAACAGCCGTAATGGAGTTCCGCGGACGCAAGCATGTGGTCCGTCTGGCCGACACCTCGCCGTCGGGAGCTATGGTAATCTTTCCTCTTGTGCCGCATATCGGCGAGCAGGTTTTGCTTCAGCTGCTCGAACAGGGCCAGATTTCCGCCCGGGTGCGATGGGTGCGCGACGGACGCATTGGCATCAATTTCGACGGGCAGAGGGAGTAGCCTGGGTCGTGGAGATGAGTTTTTCGATGATCAAGGCGCGTATCGCGGATGCGGGGGATCCGGGCGATCGTCGGCGGTCCTCGCGCCATTCCGTCGAGCTCAATGCGCGGGTCCGCGAGCTCGGCGAGAGCGGGATCGAGGCCAGGATCATCAATATCTCCGAGACCGGCTTCATGGCCGAATCCGAAGGCCGCTTCGAAGTCGGCGCTCGGGTCTGGCTGATGCTTCCGGGCCGCGATCGCGCAAACGCGGTCGTCAAATGGATCGCCGGCGACAAGCTGGGCGCCGAGTTTGCCGAGCCGATTTCGCTCGAGGGCCTGCGCCCCGATTAATCTATCGGTCGGCTGTCGCCGCCGCCAAATCGCGACTGATGCGAAATGAACACGGCGACTGGTTAACGCGCCCGGCCCAGCCGAACTTTGATGCAACCTGCTCCCATTTCGCTCGTTCACGGCTCGAAAGGAAGGTCCTGTGATGCTGACCAACCCGAGCGAGATGCGCAAGACCTATGACCCCGCGGGACGAGGCTATCATGCCGTGTACCATGAGCATGAGATCAATCACTGCCCCGGCTGCGGCCGCACGCACTGGCTGATTGGCCGGGTTTCCGCGGAGTGCGCGTTTTGCGCGACTGCCCTGCCGCTGGCCGAGGCAAGCATGCGCTCGCACGTTGCGCCGGTCGTCATCCAGCACAAGAATCGCAGCCAGGCGCAGGCCTGGGCCGCCTAAGCGCAGCCAGCTAGGGAGTGCGCCGGACCGGGACGGGCGCGTTGCACAAGTCGACGCCGCCCGCCGGCCGGATGTAGAACGTGTCCTTGCGATTGGCGCGCAGCCGCAAATAATCGGCAAAGCTCGCGCTCCGAGTGTCCATATACTGGAACGACGGCCGTTCGCCGGCACTGATCTGGCTCGCCAGCCGTGCCCGGGCGATCGGCGCGTCCTGGCTCCGCTCCTTGTAGAAGCCGAGGTCGCCAGTCCCCCGGGGGAGGGAAGTCAGACGGTCGATGCCGTCGACCACCCGTCCAATCAGGGCGATGTTGCGGTCGAGGTGGCGGGGCCCGTGGCCGATCACCGCATAGAGCTCACCGCCGGTGCCGGTGTCCGGAGACAAGCCGCGCCCAACCCCGACGCTGCCGTAGCAATGGGCGAGGTTCGCCCATCCGGCCTTCGGGCTGTAGGCGACCGGCCAGCCGAGCGCATAGCCGGCCGCCGGCGCATAGGGGTCCGGATAGCCCAGCGGCCGGACATTGAGGCCCTTCAAGGGGCGGGTGTATTCGGCCGGCGGCTTGGCGACCACGCCTTGCGGCAGCGGCCGCTCGCTCTCGTTATTGCCCCATTGCGCGACATAATTGTCCTGGACCCGGTAAACCGCGGCGCCGTCCCACCACTGGCCGCGAGCGAGCGCCCGGATGTTGGCGACGTGGACCGGAGCGAATGCCGGAGCGAGCTGAACCACGACTTGTCCGCCGTTCCTGAGATCGATGACCAGCAAATCGTCGGGGCTGATCGTCCGCCAGGCGCTCGGCGGAGATGCGGCGACCACTTCGGAAGGCGTCGTCGGCCTCGCCCGCTGAGCGGCGGGCTGGGCGACTGCCGCGGCGGTGATCGCCGAAGCGCAGGCAAACAGGGTCACGGGACGATGCATGAGCGGGCCTTTCGAGCGAGTCCTCTGAATGAGCATCGCCGCGAAGCGCCCGCGGCTCAAGCCCTGTCTATGGCCTCGTTCCATGGGCATGTCGGGTGCTCGCGGTTGGAACAGGCGCGCTGGACAGCGGTTGCTGACCCCGAAGGCATGGAGAAGGTGATGAGCGCAAGGCTATTGGTCGCTTCCGCAGCCGCCCTGCTCGTGGCCTGCGACGATTCCCCGCCAACCGAGCCGATGCAGCCGATCGTCGTCCGCAGCGAAGCCCAGGATCAGCTGCACCAGCTCGACG
The DNA here is from genome assembly GCF_013812825.1 of Sphingomonas sp. Lineage (GTDB taxonomy): Bacteria > Pseudomonadota > Alphaproteobacteria > Sphingomonadales > Sphingomonadaceae > Sphingomicrobium. The sequence continues at coordinate 17,095 of NZ_JACCSU010000016.1, forward strand.
ATTTGAACCGAGCGATCGCCCTCAAGCGGGCGATCCAGGAGTCCGGCTTCACTTGCAAGCGAGTGGCCGAGTCGGGCTACGTCGAGGAATACAAGAATCTCTCGATGTGGACGGCGAGCTGCGACGAGGGGAAGGAATGGGCGATCTTTGCCGGTCCGGACGGAAGCGCCCAGGTGCGCCCGTGCCAGGATCTTGCCGAGCTTGGGCTACCGGCGTGCGTGATCAAGGAAACCGCGCCGAAGGCGGGCTAAGTTAGTCGCAGCGGCGGGTTTCCTTGTACTCGCCGGTGGCCGTCTTTTCCTTGATGGTGATGCACTTGCCCTGGCGGACTTCCTCGCGCCAGCTGCCGTCCGGGTTGGTCACGCGCTCGCCCTTGGGCACGCGCTTGCCGTCCTTGATCTCGTAGCTCCAGTTCTTGGGAAGCGACTGGGCGGCAGCGGCCACGGCATAGCCGAGGGTCGCCGCGACGGCGATGGTGCCGAGCCTGACCGAAACGCTTTTCATGGCACTACTCCTCATGGTCGCTTGTACCATAGAATTCGTGAACCGAAGCTGACGATGGATCGAGCGTGGAGTGCGGCGGACCGAGTTCGGCGCGACTGGCGCGAGCCGTCGCCAGGCTGAGGAAGCCTAGCCTTGCCTCGCCTTGAAGCGGCGGTTGGTCTTGTTGATGACGTAGGTCCGGCCACGGCGGCGGATCACCCGGCAGTCGCGGTGGCGCGCCTTTAAGGACTTCAGGCTATTGCGAATCTTCATGGCCGGGCGCCTGCTCGTTTCTCGTCGTTCTAGATGTCGGAAGGTCGTGAAAAACCGACGCCGCCCCTACGGTGGGGCCGCTCTCAAGTCAAGGTTGAGGCTGGAGCACCCAGGTCCGGTCCGGCGCGCCCATCGCGTTCGTGAACGACGCCCTCACCGCGCTCGCAAACCCGAAGTAGACGGCGCGGGCTGCCTCGGCGATTGAGCGGGGACGGTCGCTGCCGCCGCGGGCGAAGAAGGCCACGGCGATCCGGCGGCCGTCGGGCAGGGTGATGAAGCCGACGTCGGTGGTCAGGCCGTTCAGGGTGCCGGTCTTGTTCTCGACCGGCGTCCCGAACGGAAGCAGGCCGCGGATTCGGTTCTTTCCGGTCTTGCAGCGCTTCATCAGGTCCAGCAGGTAGGAGCGGCTCGACGGCTGCAGCAATCGACCGCTGTCGATTCGCCGGAGCAGCTCGACCATCGCCTGCGGAGTTGAGGAATCGCGGACGTCATGAAGGTCGCGCCGGGCAGCCAGCAGCTGGGCGATGCTGCGGTCGATGCGAAGGCCGTCCAAATTGTTCTGGGTCAGCCAGGCTTGCACGGTCCGGGGCCCTCCGAGGTCTCTCAGCAGGAGGTCGGTCGCGGGATTGCTGCTGCGGATGATCATCGCTTCCATCAGCTGCCGCGCCGAGCTACCGCCGATCCGGTCGTCGAGCGAGCGACGCCCATGCTCGACCTGGGCGAGATAGTTGGCAGCGATCGCGATTTTGACCGTGCTCGCCATCGGGAAGGGCACGTCGCCGTTGACGCTAACCAATTCGCCGCTCTTCAGGTCGACTGCGGCAAGGCCGACGTCGGCCGGGGTCGATGCGGCCAGGAAGGCGAGCTGCTGCTCGAGCGATTGCAGGCTCGGCGATGACGCAGCCCAGGCCGGCTGCGCGAGAAACGCCAGAAACCAGCAGAGAACAGCAACCAAACGCATGCCGACCCGCTCCTGCAAATCGGGGGGATTCATAGCCGAACGACCTGAATAGTTCCAAAACGTTGAAATTGTCTCACTTCGGGCCGTGGGTTCACCCCGACTTCGCCTCCCTTGGTCCGACAAAGGCGCGGCCCCGGCGGTGCGGCTGCCTCAGGCGAGCGGTGGCGCAGCGACTTGAATCGCCAATTCCTCGGCACTGATATCAACATACTGAAAAAGTTGCCGCAGGCGCCGCCTTGCCCACCGGCAGGCGGCGCGCTAGCCGACAGCCGATGAGCAGCGGCCGATGCGAAAACTACGCCGAGTTCTGGCTCCATTATCTGCGCGAGCATTCGGACCGGCGCACCAGGGCCCTTCACTATGCTGGAACCAGCATCGTCATCGCCGCCGCGGCGATGTTCGCCCTCACGGGTCACTGGGCGTGGCTGATCGCGATGCCGGTCGGCGGCTACGGGTTCGCCTGGGCGAGCCATGCGCTCATCGAATGCAACCGCCCGGCAACCTTCACCCACCCGTGGTGGTCGCTAGTCTCCGACTTTCGGATGTTCTTCCTCGCCATGACCGGCCGCCTTCGGCCGCATCTTGATCAAGCGGGAAGCGAACGCCGGTCCTAGCGTTCCGCGCGCGGCTCGCCGGGGGCGAAGCGGTCGCCGAAATAATCGCCGCGGTACCAGCGCGGGCGGGCGTCGGCGTCGGCGAGCGCCCGCGCGATCTCGTAATTGAGCTTCGCGTAGCGCGCTCCCGACTTCCAGTTGATTGGCTGGCCAAGGTCGTCCTTGGGCGTGTGATAGACGCTGGCGAAGAAATGGTCCCACCGCGCCTTGCCGCCGTTGGCATAGCCGGTGAACAACAGGATCGCCGGCACTCCGCGGCGAACGAACTGGTAATGGTCGGAGCGGACGAAGATCGACTGCTCGGGCATCGGGTCGGGCGAGACCGCGATCCCCATCCCCCGCGCCGCCTGCGCGACCGTTCGGGCGACGGTGGAATGGTCGGCGCCAAACGCGACCACGTCGGTGAAATCGTAGGTCAGCAACGGCATGTCGAGATCGACCGCGGCGACGATCTGCTTGATGGGCACCGTGGGATGCGAGGCGAAATAGTCGGCGCCCAGCAGGCCCTGCTCCTCACCGGTGTTGGCGATGAACAGGATCGAGCGCCGCGGCCGCTTGCCCGACTGGACGAACTCGCGCGCCGCCTCGAGCATGGTGGCGATGCCGGCCGCATTGTCGAGCGCCCCGTTGTAGATCGCGTCCTCGCCGGGCTTGGCGTCTTCCTTCACGCCGAGATGGTCGAGGTGGCCCATCAGCACGACATATTCGCCCGCCAGCTCGGGATCGCTGCCCGGAAGCAGCCCGATTACCTCCGGGCTGGAGAAATCATGCCAGGAGCTTTGGGCATTGATCGTCAGTCGCGCGGGGATAGCAAAGCCGCGCACCGGCCGCCGCGATTTCGCCTGGGCGCGCAGCGATGCGAGCGGCGTGCGGGCACCCTCGAACAGCTGCTCGGCCGTCTTCGCCGTCATCGCCAGCCGAGCGCCGAGCAGCGACGTCGCGCCCGTCTTGCCGGCCGTATCGATCCAGTCGAGCCGCGGCCGGCCGAGGGAGCCGAAGCGCCGCGGGGCCCCGGTCGGCTCGACCGGAATCTCGATCAGCCCGAGCGCGCCCCGCCGGGCGGCGGCCTCGGGCTTGGACGCATCGAGATGGGCTCGAACCTCGGTCGGAAGGCCAGTCGGCGAACCCGAGAAAGCGACGACGATCTTCCCTCGCACGTCGAGGCCGGCATAGTCATCGAGGCCAAGCGCCTGCTCATTGAGCCCGTGGCCGACGAAAACGAGCGCGGCATCGATCGATCGGTTTTTCTCGAGCAGGCTCGGCTGCAGCGAGACATCGATTCCGTGCGCCAGGGCGGTCGTTCGGCCCCTGACCCGCAATCGGACCTGCGGCGGGCTGACGTGGGTGGCGCGCCGGAACGGGACCTGCAGGTACCAACCGCCGCCGGTGCCTCCGGGCCTCAGGCCGAGGCTGGCGAACTGGGCCGCGACATATTGCGCGGCGACCGCATAGCCGCGCGACCCGGTGGCGCGGCCCTCGAGCTCGTCGCTGGCGAGGAACTGGACATGGCCGCGGACCCGGTCCGCCGCCGCCTCGTCCGCGGGAACCGCCGCCGCCGACAGGAGCAGCGCCAGCGGGGCGGCGGCGAAGCGGACCAGGCGCGAGTTCATCCTTCGGACCGTCCGAGCAATCGCCGTTCCCATTCGAGCGCGTGCGCGACGATGGTCTCGATGTCGGCAAAGCCCGGGTTCCAGTCGAGAGTCTCGACCAGCGCCCGGTTCGACGCGACCAGTTCGGGCGGGTCGCCGGGCCGGCGCGGCATCTCGCGCCGCGGCACCGGCGTGCCGACCACGCGGTCGAGATTATCGAGCACCTCGAGGACCGACAGGCCCGTGCCGTAACCGCAATTGAGGACCAGGTTCTCTCGCGGCCGCTCGATCAGCCGCTCGAGCGCGACGACGTGCGCCGCGGCAAGGTCGGTGACATGGACGTAGTCGCGAACGCAGGTGCCGTCGCGTGTCGCATAATCGGTGCCGAACACGGCGACATGGTCGCGCTTGCCGACCGCCGCCTCGACCGCGACCTTGATCAAATGCGTCGATCCCTTGCCGACCTGCCCGGCGCGCATGTCGGGATCGGCGCCGGCGACGTTGAAGTAGCGCAGCGCCGCATAATTGAGCGGATGGGCGGCGGCCGCATCGGCGAGCATCCGCTCGGTCATCAGCTTGGACGCGCCGTAGGGATTGATCGGCTGCTTGGGATCGTCCTCCTCGATCGGCACCCGCTCGGGCTCGCCGTAGACCGCCGCGGTCGAGGAAAAGACGATGTGCCGCACCTCCGCGGCGACGGCGGCCGAGGTCAGCGCGTGGCTGGCGAGCGTGTTGTTGGCGTAATATTCGAGCGGCTTGTCGACCGATTCCGGGACCACGATCGACCCCGCGAAGTGGAGGATGGCGCCGATCCGCTGGTCGCGGAAGATCCGGTCAACCAAGGCTCGGTCGGCGATCGATCCTTCGAAGAACGGCACTCCGTCCGGAACCACGTCGCGAGTGCCGTTGGACAGGTCATCGATCACCGCGACCGGCCAGCCGGCGTCGCGCAGCGCCAGCACGGCGTGGCTGCCGATATAGCCGGCGCCGCCGGTCACGAGCACTGGAGACTTGGTCATCGAATCGCGGCTGGCTAGCGGATCAAGTGACGCTGCGCTAGCGAGCTTGAAGAGTGCGGAATCAGTTTAGCCTCGACTTTACCGCGGCGGCGAGATCACTCGGATGACGCGCGACCACAGCCTCTGCAGGATCTCATCGACGCATACTCAAGCCCGAGGAAGCCGAGACGCACGCGGATGCGAACCTGATCATGCGAGCCGTCGGCGCCGCCGAAGACATCGAGGTCGACATCGTCGGCGGCGACGCTCGAGCCGGCGACCAGTTCCTGCTGGCAAGCGATGGCCTGACCCGCGTCGTCCGCGACGACGAGCTGGCCGCCGAATTGGAGCGGGCACCGCCGGCTCAGGCGGCCGACAATCTGATCGATCTGGTGTCGCGCGCGGCGCCCCCGACAACGTCTCGCTGATCATCACCCGGCTTGTCTGACGGGCGCGCCTTTTTCGATCGAATGATGATTTTTCCACCGAAGGCCGCGGCGCTTCGCCGACATCGCCAAGCTGCCGCCGTTCCCTCGATCAGCCGAATAGCGTCAAGCCCGCATCCGGCCAGGTTCTCGCGGGGCTTCCCACGCGAGTCCCGCCGCACTATCAGGCCGCGCTCCCACTTTGTTTCCCAAGAAGGTTCGATGACAATCACCATTTCGAGCGCGTTCGACGCGGGCAACATTCGCGTCGTCAGCCAGGACGGCGACCGAGTCGACCTGGAGATCGTCAAGGACCACATGTCCGACTTCTACCAATGGTTCCACTTCCGCCTCGCGGGTGCCGCCGGTCGGGACTTGACCCTGCGCATCCTCAATTGCGCCGGCTCGGCCTATCCGCATGGCTGGCCCGACTACCGAGCATGCCTGTCGCTCGACCGCGAGGAATGGGTTCGGGTCGCCGACACCAGCTACGCCGACGGCATCCTTACGGTGAAGCTGACGCCACCGACCGACTGCGTGTGGCTGGCTTATTTCGCGCCTTTTTCGATGGAGCGGCACCACGATTTAATCACCGCCATCGCGGCGCTCGACGGCGTCGGCTACAGCTCGCTCGGCAAGTCGCTCGACGGCCAGGACATCGATTGCCTGACGATCGGCGACGGCGACCTCAATGCCTGGCTCTACGCCCGCCAGCACCCCGGCGAGACGATGGCCGAATGGTGGATGGAAGGCGCGCTCGAAAAGCTCTGCGACCCCGAGGACCCGGTCGCGCGGGTGCTTCGCCGCGAGTGCACGTTCCGGGTGATCCCGAACATGAACCCCGACGGATCGCGCCGCGGGCACCTGCGCACCAACGCGGTCGGAGTGAACCTCAACCGCGAGTGGCACGCGCCGAGCGCCGAGAAGAGCCCTGAGGTGCTGTGCGTGCGCAATGCGATGGACAAAGTTGGCGTCGATTTCGCGATGGACGTCCACGGCGACGAGGCGATTCCCGCCAACTTCCTCGCCGGCTTCGAGGGCATCCCGTCGATCACCGAGCGCCAGACTCGATTGTTCAAATTGTTCAGCGACACGCTCGAGCGGCTGTCGCCCGACTTCCAGACCGCTCAGGGCTACGAGATCCCGGCGCCCGGCCAAGCCAACATGTCGATGTCGACCACCCAGCTCGCCGAGCGCTTCGGCTGCGTGTCGATGACGCTCGAAATGCCGTTCAAGGACAACATCAACCTGCCCGACCCGGTTTACGGCTGGTCGCCGCAACGCTCGAAATATCTCGCGTCCGCGTGCCTCGACGCGCTTCACGCGATCCTTCCCGAGCTCAAGGCCGAGCGAAAGAGCGCGTCCCGGGCCGCCTGATGCCGACCCTGGTCCTTCTTCGCCACGGTCAGTCGCAATGGAACCTCGAAAATCGCTTCACCGGCTGGTGGGATGTCGACCTCAGCGACCAGGGCGCCGCCGAGGCCCGCGCCGCCGGGAAGTTGCTCAAGGACCGCGGGCTCGACCTCGACCGCTGCTTCACCAGCGTCCTGACCCGCGCCATCCGAACGCTCGACCTGGTGCTCGACGAGATGGACCGGCTGTGGCTCCCCGTCGCCAAGCACTGGCGCTTGAACGAGCGGCATTACGGCGGCCTGACCGGCCTCGATAAGCAGGAGATGATCGACCGGGTCGGCGCCGAGCAGGTGCAGGCCTGGCGGCGCTCGTTCGACACGCCGCCCCCGCCGATGGACCCCGACAGCCAATACGATGTGGCCGGCGACCGCCGCTACGCACGGGTCGAGGTGCCCAAAAGCGAAAGCCTCAAGGATACCATCGCTCGAGTGCTGCCCTATTACCAAGCCGAGATCGCGCCCGCGCTTCGCGCCGGCCAGCGGGTGCTGGTGTCGGCCCACGGCAATTCGCTTCGGGCGCTGGAAAAGCATCTGTCGAACATCGGCGACGACGAGATCATGGGGCTCGAGATCCCGACCGGCGAACCGATCGTCTACGAGCTCGGCGACGACCTTGCGGTCCGCGACCGTTATTATCTGGCGGAACGCGCCGCCTAGCCGACGGCGGCGGCTTTTTTGACGTACATCGCCTGGTCGGCCCGGGCCATGACCGTTTCGGGATCGTCGTCCGGGGCGATGACGCCGATGCCGATCGCGACCCCGAGCTGCAGCGCCGCGCCGTCATGGCTGAAGTCGCACCTCGCGATCCGCTCGACGAGCCGCGATGCGGTTTCGTCGGCAATCGCCTGGTCGGCATGTTCGAGCAGGATGCCGAACTCGTCGCCGCCGAGCCGAGCCACGCAATCGCCGTTGCGCACTCCGCTGACCAGCAGTTGCGAAACCCGGATCAGCGCTTCGTCGCCGGCCTGGTGGCCGTGACTGTCGTTGATCCGCTTCAGCCCGTCGATGTCGACGAACAGCATCGCCGCGTCGTCGCCGTAGCGCTTCACGCGGGCGATCAGCCCCTCGAGCTGAGTCATGAAGCCGCGGCGATTGGGAAGCTCGACCAGCGGGTCGAGGTGGGCGAGCTGGTCCAGCCGCTCGACCATCGCCTGCAACCGGGCGATCTCGCCGCGCAGCCGAGCAACTTCGCTCGCCAGCTCTTCGCTGTTGGACGGATCGATAAGCTCTTCGGCCATGATCGACGTTTTCGCTTCCCCCGTCCGGAACATAGCTCGAAAAGCGCGTTCGGCAAATCCGCTGCGGGAGGCCGCGATTGCGCCCATCCTCTCATCTTCCTAAACGATCCGGCTTGGTTTTCATGCAATCGGGACGATCATGAGCGAGCCGCTGGTCGGGATCATCATGGGCAGCAGCTCGGACTGGGAGACGATGCGCCACGCGGCCGAGACCCTCGACCGCCTCGGCGTCGCGCACGAGACCAAGATCGTTTCGGCGCATCGGACGCCCAGGCGCCTCCACGAATATGCGGCCGCGGCCAAACAGCGCGGTCTCAAGCTGATCATCGCCGGCGCCGGCGGAGCCGCCCATTTGCCCGGAATGACCGCGTCGATGACCCCGCTGCCGGTGCTCGGGGTGCCGATCGAGACCCAGTCGCTGAAGGGCATGGATAGCTTGCTGTCGATCGTCCAGATGCCGGCCGGGGTGCCGGTCGGGACTTTGGCGATCGGCAAGGCCGGGGCGATCAACGCCGCTCTGCTCGCCGCCGCAATCCTCGCCGATGGCGACGACGAGCTCGCCGCTCGGCTCGATTCCTTCCGCGAAACCCAGACGAAGTCGGTCGCCGAAACCCCCGGATGACGCCGGCCGTGAGCAAAGTCGAAGTGGTCGCGCCCGGTTCCATCATCGGCATCGTCGGCGGCGGCCAGCTCGGCCGGATGCTGGCGGTCGCGGCCGCCCGGCTCGGCTACAAATGCCACATCTTCGACCCGCACGAGCACCCTTGCGCGGCGGACGTCGCGGAGGCCTTCACGCGCGGAGCGTTCGACGACAGAGCGGCGCTCGAACGGTTCGCCGGCCAGGTCGACGTCGCGACCTATGAATTCGAGAATCTCCCGGCCGAGCCGTTGACTGCGCTCGGGCCCAAACTTCGTCCCGGCGTGCGCTCGCTCGCGGTCGCCCAGGACCGCGCGGAGGAAAAGTCGTTCATCGAATCCACCGGCGGGCGAGTCGCCCCGTGGCGCTCGGTCGCAAGCCTCGGCGAAGTTCAGGCGGCCGTAGGGGAGCTCAAGCTGCCGCTGGTGCTCAAGACCCGGCGCTACGGATACGACGGCAAGGGACAGGCCTGGATCCGCACCTGGCAAGATGTGGCGGCGGCGTGGGACGCGATCGGCCGCGAGCCGGCAATCGCCGAGGCGGGAATCGAATTCACCGCGGAATTCTCGGTCCTTCTGGCGCGCGCCCCGGGTGAAGCGGGCTGCGTCTTTTGGGATGTTCCCGAGAATGTTCACGAGGACGGCATTCTTCGCCGCTCGATCGTCCCGGCGAGCCCGGCGGTCCTCGGCCAAGCCGAGCCGGCCCAAGCGATGGCCCTCCACATCGCCGAGGCGCTCGACCATATCGGCGTGCTCACCGTGGAGTTCTTCGCCACCCCGTCCGGGCCGCTGGTCAACGAGATCGCGCCGCGCGTGCACAACAGCGGCCACTGGACGATCGAGGGTGCGGTCACCTCGCAGTTCGAGCAGCACGTTCGGGCGATCTGCGGATTGCCGCTCGGCTCGAGCGACCGAACCGGCGCGTCCGTGACCATGGACAATCTCATCGGCGACGAAGCGAGTCGCTGGCCGGAGCTCGGCGCCGAGCCGGGCGCCCGCCTCCACCTCTACGGCAAGGGCGAGGCCCGTCCCGGCCGCAAGATGGGCCATGTCACGCGCGTGGTCCATTGAGTCGCTGCGGGGGCCGAAAAACTCATTAATCTGTGTCAGTTAGCGGATCCATAAAGGCGGCGTCCGCATTGTTCGGCCCGCGAACGCCCCAGCTCCATGGGGTGGGTCAAAGCAGGACACGAGCAGTGGCTGACCTCGCTCCCATCGTCGTCTTTCGAGAGACGAATTGCACTCCATACGGGCTGGCGATCGAGGGCCGCGATTGCGAGAGTGCATTCGACTGGACGTCCAGCGACTATTGGCGAGCTCGCGAGCGCGCTGAACGGGCTGCGGCCAAGACGGCCCAGTCGCCAAGCGCCCGGGCCGTTCATCAGGAACTCGCGCAGGAATACGCAGCGCGCGTTCGGCGGCTCGAAGGCGACAGCCGCACGGCATCGACGGGATAGTGATCGTGCGGGCGCGACAGATCGCCGGCTGGGCGCTGCTCGCTGCCGTCGCTGCTTTTGCTGTGCTGATGGCGGCCGGGCCTCTGCACCTGATCGATCCGATTACCAGGGTCTATGTCGGGTCGATTGCGGCCCTGGTCGTCGCCCTCAGCGCGGTTGCCTTCGTCGCCGTTCATTTCGTCACCCGCAACCGTCGTCGCGGTTGACGTCCGCGGTCCGTCAATCGAACTCGCGCCGCCCACGGAATTTCCACGATTGATCCGCACCGCCGCTCTGCGCTGACACGGCACTCACAGGGTCAGAAGTGATCCCATTGCGCAAACCGCCACGCAGCTTCCCATCACGAGGCCGACGCCCCACGCCCAACGATCGCTGCCATTCACGACAATCACCTGACCTGTTTGCCCGCCCCGGACATCGTGGGCGCCCACACAGCTAGCGATCAGTTCTAAAGATCGAGCTAATGTCCGCTCTTGACCGAAAGTGGACATTCGCCAATGGCAAATTTTGCGCCCACACACGCCCGTTCCGACCACTAGAAACCGCATTTTTAAAGCGGCTGTTCGTTTCAGTTAGATTGCGATGATGATTCCTGCCGAGCGCATCCGGTTCTGAGAGGCGATTACGTCAGTCGCGCTGCTGGCCTATGCATTTTGTTCTTCGGTTTGAGTCCTCCGGAAAGCCGCCGCCTGCGCTTGCCGCGGCCAACCTCGGTGGCCAACGCTTCCAGCTTCGGCTCCCAGTGACCGCGAAACCGCTCCAGCCAAAGGTCAATCTCCTGCAAACGCCCTGTCTCGACGGCGTAGATACGACGCGCGCCTTCAGGCCGCACAGTGGCGAACCCATTTTCCCGCAGGACCCGCAGATGCTGAGACACTGCCGCCTGAGTGATGCCGAATTCGGCGTGGATGACGTCAACAACCTCGCCCGATGAGTGCTCGGCCTCTGCCAGAGCCTCCAGGATTCGGCGGCGCACGGGATCACCAAGAACGTCGAGTGCGTGCATCAGTGGTTTAGTCCGGTTGCGGGGGCGCGCCGGTATAGAAGTTGGCTGTTCGTTCGGCGGCGGCACGCGCTACGGCCGGGTCTTCGCCGCGCGCGACATCTACGTCGCCCCAGCCTTTCGCGCTTTGATTTATGAATGCCTTCCCACCTGACGACTTGGCAAATGCCTCTTCGTCAATCTTGGGCACCTCAGGATCGAGCAGGTAGAGCGCCATGCCTAGAAGGCCCAGTTCCCATCCCACGCCGACTGCACCTGGGCCAAACTGATCCCAGAAGGGGCTAACAGTGGCTGTGTGAGTCAGGGTCAGACGAGCGCGACTCTCGCCCTCCGCCGCCAGACCGACAACAACCCAACTGACATCGCCCTGCATTTCCCATGTGGTGCTGAGATGTTCAGGCGGTTCGCACTGCGTGATCTCGCCACTTGCGTTGCCTGTGAACTTGAAACGGCCGCCCAGCCGCAGTTCGCCCTCCACGGGCAGGAACCAGCGGGGGATACGTTCCGGCCTGGTCAGGGCGCCCCAAAGATCGTCGATGTCAGTGTCATAGCTGCGCGAAAGGATGACGGAGCGCGCCGGATTTCCATCTTTCTCCAGATCGGCAACCGAACGGTCTACTCCTCCCAGATGGCGCTGAATATCAAAGATCATAAGGTCCTAGCCAAAAGCCTCTACTAATATAAGTAGGAACTTATATGATGGCGCAACGAAGTCAAACGACTGAAAGTCAGTGCCTCTACCGCCGCTTCGTCTGATCTGCTGAGCTCCAGCGGCAGGCTCAGTTAGTCCTCCTGTTCAGCTCACGATCCATCGCTTGGGAGGCATGTCCAAGAAGGAAGGCATGTCCGCTTTCCACCCGTTGCGGACGTTAGAGGGCTCCACCACTGGTGTGCCAGCCCGCGCACGCGTATGATAGCGAACTCTTTTCAAGGGAGGTGCGCCATGCACCGGGATGGCGACGAAGTTCACCTGAGCGAATGCGAAGCCAGTGGCGGCGAGCAGCATCACCACTTGAGATATATCCTCGGCATCTCGCTCGCGCTCGCCCTCGTGGCGATGTCGCTGGCGTGGATCATCCCGGCCCTGATCGAAGGTTAAGCGGGGACGAAAACGCGAGTGCGAGGGCTGATTTCGCGCGGCTCCGCTTTCCACCCAAAGCGGACATGAACGACACGTGCTGAGCCGCTGGCGAGCGATGATAGCCGGCGGATCAGGGCTCGCGCAGCTTGAAATTGGCCGTCACGCCGATTCCCGTGACATCCGCGCCGAGCGCCTCGAGCCATCGTGCGAGCTCGTGCACCGAGTTGTTAAACAGGCTGTAGCGTGCATCGTCGGGCACGAAGATGCGGCCGCTGGGATGCGCCACGGCCTGCTCGCGCCGCCGTATCCATCGCGCTTCCAGATGGCGCTGCAGCGCGCGGGCCCGCGCGCGTTCAACGTTCAGAGCAAGAACCTTCTCGGCCCCGACGCGGGCGGCAAGGTCCTGCGCCGGCTCGCCCGCGGCAAGCTCGCGCCGGCTGAGGGTAGAGCGCGGAGAGGCGAACAGCGACTGCAGACCCTCCAGCGGCCCGGTGCGCTCGAGCGCATACCAGTTCCAGTCGCCCCATGACCATTCGACGAGGCTGGCGTCCTCCTTGGGCAGCGCAAGACTCGCATGGCGGCCGTAGTCGATGACGAACACGCCCACAGGATCCGACACGTTCGTAGGGGGCTCGATCACGTGCTGGCATCCGGCGAGCCCCATGCCGGCGATCCACAGGAACACCAGCGGCACCAGCGCCGGCTTGGCTTTCCGCTCGGCCTTCGATCGCATCAGCTCCGCTCCAGGTTCGGCCCGTCGAGGGATGCTAGTCCGCCGCGGCTGCCCGAACAACGCGCTCGCGCGCTGTCGCGGCGGACCGGGACGGCTCGTCGCGGGCCAGCGGAATGTCGGCTTTCCACCCATTCACGACATTAGCGGCCTAGCGTCGGCTTTCCACCCATTGCGGACATTAGCTGAGTTGACTGGAGTGTCGCTCCGCGCGGGAGCGACCCCTATACCGACCACTTGATCTGGAACTCGACCTCTTCTTCCTTCGCTCCCCGCTCATGTTCGATGTTGTAGGTCGCCCGGACCGGCACGGATATCCGCTCGCCGGCAATCTGGATTTCGAACCGTTGGCCGCTCTCCAGCGCATCGGCGAGGCGGCGAAGCTTCTCGATGAACTGGGGGAGCGGATAGTCCTTCTCGATGTCTCGGCTCGGCTTGGACTTCATTTTCAGTTCTCCCGATCGGTGGGCATCGCGTGATCGAGCGCCAGGAAGCGCCGTTGGCCCGACAACAGTGCCGACCTCAACCGTGTGTCCGCTTGAACGCACAGCCGCCATGGACCGGTTGCTCCCGCAACCCACTCGCCCGGCTCGGCGCCCTTCCGGCTCTAGCGCGGCTCGATCACCTCGATCGGCATCCGCAGCTTGGCCAGTTGCGGGCGGATCTTGGCGGCGTCGCCGACCACCACCCAGACGAAGCCCCGCGGAGCGATCGCGGCGCGCGCCGCCTGGTCGAGGCTCGCCCGGGTCAGCGCCCGATATTTGTCGGCGAGCAGCTCGTAATAATTATCCGGCCGCCCGAGCAGCGCGTTGGTCTGCATCGCCGCCATCACGGCATCGGAGGTTTCGAAACGCCCCGGCAGCTGCTGGATATTGTTGGCCGTGATGCGCTTCAGTTCCTCTTCGGTGGTGCCTTGGGAGCCGAGGAAGGCCGAATAGTCCTTGGCCAGCTCGCGGATCGCATCGGCGGTGCGGTCGGCCTGGACCGGAGCGGAGACGATGTACGGCACGATATTCTCGTGGAGCTGCATCGTGCCGCGGACGCCGTAGGACCAGCCCTTGGTCTCGCGAAGGTTCATGTTGATCCGAGCCAGGAAGCCGCCGCCGATGACGTCGTTGGCGCTGGTCAGCGCGGTGACGTCGCTGCGCGGATCGACCGGAGTGACCTGTCCGCCGAGGATCACCGATTGGGGCGACTGCGGGCGGTCGATCAGGTAGATCTTCGGGTTCTCGAGCCGCGCCGGAGCGGCACTGAACTGCTTGGTGCCACGCGCGACCGGCGGCGGCGACCACTGCCCGAAGCGAGCGTCGAGCTCGGCCTGGATTTCCGCCAGCGGCCGGTCGGAGACGACGAAGACCTCCACATTGTCCGGGCGCAGCCAGCGCTGCTGGAAGCCGATCAGGTCGGCGCGGGTGAACCGGGTCACCGCCGCCGGATCGCCAGCCGCGGTCGTCGCGTAGGGATGCGTCGGCCCGTAAAGCAGAGCCGGCAGCGCCCGGTTCGCCATCCCGTTGGGGTCCTTGAGCTGCTGCTGGATTGCGGTCAGCGTCTGCGACCGGACGCGGTTGAGCTCGGCATCGGCGAATGCGGGATTGCGGACGACATCGGCGAGCAGGTCGAGCGACGGCCCGAGATTGGCGCTGAGCGTCGACATTCTGACCGTGCTTCGGTCGGCTGAGCCGCCGGCGTTAATCTGGGCGCCAAGCCGCTCCATTTCTTCGGCAATCTGCTGCGAACTGCGCGTCGCCGTGCCTTCGTCGAGCAGCCCCATCGTCAGATTCTGGAGGCCGCGGCTGTCGGGTGCGTCGGCCGAGTAGCCGGCGTTGAACGACAGCGCCACCTGGGTCACCGGAACCGCGGTGCGCTGCGCGTAGTGGACCTTGACTCCATTGGCCAGGGTCACATGGCTGACGTCCGGGAAATCGAGCGGCGCCATTGGCCCGAGCGGCGGGATCTCGCGCTTCTTCGAGACGACGATTTTCCCGTCGCCTTTCTTGGTCGCTTGGGCGACTGCTTTCGCCTCCTGATAATCGGGCCGGTCGCCCGGTTCCAAGCGGATGGTCAGCGACGGCTTGGTCAGCCATTCGTTCATCGCCGCTCGAACGTCGGCCGGAGTGATGCTGGCGTAGGTGGCGAGAGTCTTGCGGTAGAAATCGGAGTCGCCGGAGTAGATCTGCCCCTCGGCGAGAGCGACGGCCTTGCCGCCGAAGCCGCCGACCTGCTCGAGCCCGCGGATCCGCTGCGCGACCTCGCTGGTCGCGGCGCGGCGCACCTCGTCCTCGTTCGGGCCCTGCGAGATGAACTGGCGGATCAGCTCATCGAGGCGCCGTTCGACCAGCGCCGGGTCGACCCCCGGCTTGACCGTGGCCGTGGCGGTGAAGATGCCGACCCGCTGGAACGGGATATTGCCGGCGGTGACTCCGACGGCGACTTTCTCGTCGCGCACCAGCACATTGTCGAGCCGCGAGCTGGCGAGCCCGCCGAGGATCGAGCCGGCGATGTCAAGCGCGACCAGCTGCCGGTCGAGAATCCCGGGCATCGGCCAGTAACGCTGCACGCTGACCGCAGCGACGCGGTCCTTCATCACCACTGTCTTGGGCGCGGTCAGCACCGGCACGCTGGCGTCGGCCGGCAGGTTGACCGGCCCTTGGTTGATCTCACCGAAATATTTCTCGACCAGCGGCCGCGCGGTCGCGGCGTCGATATCGCCGGCCAGCACCAGGACCGCATTGTTGGGTCCGTAATTGTCGCGGAACCAGGTCTTGACGTCGGCGAGGCTGGCCGCGTCGAGGTCGGCCATCGAGCCGATCGGACTGTGCCGGTATGGGTGGCCCTGGGGGAACAGATTTTCGAGGATCTCGTAGAACACGAGGCCGCCGGGCTGGTTGTCGCCCTGGCGCTTCTCGTTCTGGACGACGCCGCGCTGGTTATCGAGCTTCTGCTGGGTGACCGCTCCGAGCAGAAAGCCCATTCGGTCGGATTCCATGAACAAGGCCCGCTCGAGAGCGCCCGTCGGCACCGTCTGGAAATAGTTGGTGCGGTCGAAATGGGTGGTGCCATTATAGTCGGTGGCGCCGATCTGCTGGAGATATTCGAAAAAGTCGCCCGGCAAATTCTCCGAGCCGTTGAACATCAGATGCTCGAACAGATGGGCGAAACCCGTCTTGCCCTTGGGCTCGTCCTTGGAGCCGACATTGTACCAGGTGCTGACCGCGACGACCGGCGCCTTGCGGTCCTCGTGGACGAGCACGGTGAGGCCATTGGCGAGGCGGAAGCTCTGGTGCGGGATCGCGACCTGCTCGACCAATTTCGCCACCGGAACCGGATCGTTGCTTGGCGCGAGCGGTGCCGCGGTCGCGGCGGTTGCTTCGCCCATCGCGCGCGGCTGCGTAGTCGCGCAAGCGGCGAGCAGCGAGGTGCCCGCAAGGAGGAGAGTCAGGCGGCGCAAGCGACTGGACATCAAGCGTTCCTCAATAAGTTTGGCGCGACCCTAGCC
>NZ_JACCSU010000022.1 GCF_013812825.1 Sphingomonas sp.
CCACCAGCCTTAGAATTTTAACTCTCCGTTCACCGAAATACAAAAAACTTAACATCGGTTATGGATATGATGGCGGTCCCGGCCGTTTTCATCTAAGCCACTGCTGACTCGGGCGAAAAACCGAGCCAGTGGTACATGCCCTTGGAAGGAGCTCGGGTGGGCAACGCCGTGGCGGAAACGCACGATCCGGCCGAAATGGATGCGCTGATCGCCAGCCGCGTGGCACGGCTGAGCGCGGGGCAGCTCGATTGCCTGCAGCTCGTCAACCAGCATTTGTCGTCGAAGGAAATCGCGGCCGAGCTCAAAATCTCGCCGCATACCGTCGACCAGCGCGTCCGCGGGGCGCTCCAGATCCTCGGAGTGGAGCGCCGAACCCAGGCCGCCCGCCTCGTAGCCCGCCACTGCGAACCATATCAGCGTTTGATACATCAACCGCCGTATGTTGAGCCCGACGACACGACCGTCCAGCCAATGGGGACGGTCAGTAATCAGATTCGGCACGCTGACCGTGCAGGGGGGGCCGGCGGCGCAGGTTTCATAACCGAGCAGAGGCCCGCACCATTCCGACCCTCCCTACAGATGCCGTTCGCAACGAGGAGCAACCCCCGGAATGAGATGAGTGTCGGCCAGCGGCTGCTCTGGATCGTCTTGATCTCGACCGGAACCGCATTTTCCGCGGGCATGTACCTAGCCGGGCTCGAAAGCCTCGCCAGGCTGCTCAACCGCTAGATCCGCCACCTCCCAGTCCGACAGACACCCCGCGCCAGTGCTGCGCCGGGGAAGGAGCAGTCATGCGCAAACAAATGATCGAGAACGCCGCGTTTGAAGTCGCCACCCAGATCCGCACCGTCGAGGACGGGATCGATTCACTCATCGCCGAGGCCGCCGAGCTTCAGGCGCGGATCATGCGGGCCAATGCCGTTGCCCACGCCGGCATCGGCGCCGTCAATCCGCCGCTCGAGCAGCTGGCCGCCGCCATCCACGGCCTGGTCCAGACGCGCGGCGCGATCGTCGCCTGCCACTCGGCGCTGGTCGATGCCAAGGGCAAGGTGCCCGGCCTGCGCGTCACCTCCTGGGGCAATGGCGACGACTGCCCGGAATTCGCCAAAGCCGATCTCCGAATCGTCGCCTGAGCCGTTTGACCGGACCACAGCGATGTGGTCCGGTCCCTCCCAATGCTCACCTCCAAATATTTCTTCTGGGCATTCCTGTTCGTCACCTGCGGTTATGCGCTGTGGCGCGGCCGAAAGTACGAGCAGCTGTCCGCCGTGGTCTTCATCACGGCGAGCATTGTTTCGGTCCTCGCCCGAACCACGGGACAGGACCGCTATCTGGGTGTCGAACATAGCGACCTGGTGATCGACGTTTTCGTTCTGATCGCCCTGGTCGCGATCGCGCTTCGCTCCGACCGCTTTTGGCCACTGTGGGTCGCGGGCCTGCAGCTGACGATCACCATGTCTCACCTGCTCAAGGCGATCCAGCCGGGCCTTATGCCGCTGGCCTATGCGACCGCCGAGCGGTTCTGGAGCTTCCCGATACTGATCATCCTGTTCATCGGCGCCTGGCGTCAGCACCAGCGGCGAACGTCCGATGAGCTCGGGCTCCCCGATGAGGGCCATTACCGACCGGGGTGAAGCGGCTAGCTAATGGGGGACGGTTGCGCTCCCCGCGCCTCGCCCGCATTGGGTCGCAATGTCTCGTCGCAAGAAGTCGCACCAGCACGGTTCAGCCAATCGTCCCCGCCTGTGGGGCAAGCATGCGGTCGCCGCGGCGCTCGACAACCCAGCGCGCAAGGTGCTGCGTGCCTGGGCGACGCGGGACGCGGCCGCCGCCATGCGCTTTCCGGGCAGCGTGCCAGTCACCTTCGCCGACGTCGCCGACCTCGGACGGATGGTGCCGCACGATGCGCCGCACCAGGGCGTGGTGATCGAGGTCGACCCGCTCGACGAGGTGTGGCTCGGCGACCTGCTCGGAGACGCTGGGGAGCGCGCGGTGCTGCTGGTCCTCGACCAGGTCACCGATCCCCATAATGTCGGAGCCATCCTGCGATCGGCAGCCGCGTTCGGAGCGATCGGGATCGTCACCCAGGACCGCCATTCGCCGCCCGAAAGCGGGGCGCTGGCCAAGGCGGCGTCGGGAGCCCTCGAGCACGTACCGTGGGCGCGGGTCGTCAACCTGGCCCGAGCGCTGGAGGAGATCGGCGAGGCTGGTTTCTGGCGCATCGGGCTGGCCGGCGATTCGGACATGGAGATCAAGGAGGCGCTCGGCCCGCCCCGAATCGCCTTGGTTCTCGGCGCCGAGGGGCCGGGACTGAGGCCCAACACCCGCGAGCATTGCGATGCGCTGGCGCGCCTGCCGATCGGCAGCGCGGTCGAAAGCCTCAACGTGTCCAACGCCGCCGCGGTGGCGCTCTACGCGGCGAGCGTCGCCTGATGGTCCGGACCGTCGACAGCCTGCAGCAAAGCATCGAGACTTTGGCCTCGCTCGAGCCAGCCTTCGCCGAGGTGATCGAGCGGCACGGCACTCCGGAGCCGCGGGCGAGCGAGCCTGGCGCCCATACGCTGCTTCGGACGATCGTCGGCCAGCAAGTCAGCGTCGCCGCCGCGCGCTCGATGTGGGCGAAGCTTGAGCGCGCCTATGGCATCCCGCCCGAGCTTGGCCGAATCCTAAAGGCCGGCGACGACGAGCTTCGGCTCGCCGGGATCTCGCGTCAGAAAGCGGGCTATGCGCGCAGCCTCGCCGAGCTCATTCTGTCGGGCGAGCTCGATCTCGCAAGCCTCCCCGCGGACGACGAGGAAGCGATCGCGCTGCTGACCAGGATCAAGGGCATCGGCCGCTGGTCCGCCGAGATTTACCTGCTGTTCGCCGAGGGGCGGCGCGACGTCTGGCCGGCGGGCGACCTGGCGGTCCAGATCGCGATCGGGCGCATGCTCGGCCTCGACGGGCGGCCGACGGAAAAGCGGCTGCGCGAGCTCGGCGAAGCCTGGCGCCCCAATCGCGGGGCGGCCGCGGTACTCGCCTGGCACAGCTACAATTCGTCGGTGCTCTAGCCGCGGCCTTACTTGCGAAGGCGGACGTTGTGCTCGCGGGCGCCGAGGCCGCGGAAGACCCGCGGCCCGAGGTCGAGACGCATGGGCGCCATTTTCTCACTCTGGTTGTCGCGGCCGACGAGATAGCTGGACGAAGTCTGTCCCTCCCCGCCGCTCCAGCGATAGAGCGCGTTGAAGCCGACCAGCGGAACGAACAGGCGCCGCCCGCCGACCTCGAACGCGCGCAGCTGATCGCTGCTCATGCTGACCGCGCTTTTGAGCGCGATCCGCTTCAACGGGGGGATGGCCGGGATTCGATCCCCCTTGGCGACCGGGTGGGCGAAGAAGGCGCCGATCTCCTGGTCCTGCGCCGGGCCGGCGTTGAACATGCGCGCCTCGACCAGCACATCGCGCGCCGGCGCGCTGCCCGAGTTGAACACCGCGACATCGAACTGGATGGTCGCCTTGTCGTCCTCGACCACGCAGCGCCCGGGCGTGAACTCGATCTCGAGCTGCGGGCGAAGCCGAGTCGAAACGACTCCCGCCGGTCCCGCCGGCGCTGCCGGCCGCGGCGGGGGCGCGCGCTGCAACGGCTGGGGCGCCGGTGCAGGCTCGGCGGGCGCAAGGGCGCTGGAG
>NZ_JACCSU010000031.1 GCF_013812825.1 Sphingomonas sp.
GCTTCGGCCGGCGCCGAGCACGAGCAAGGCCGCCGCCGCGGCGGCCGTCACCAGCCCCGCGCCCGCAAGCCTCGCCTTCGTTCCCGGTCCTTGCCGCATGGCCCCCGTTCGAGTTGTTGTCCCGCCCCTTGTATCACGCCCATATGGTTAATGAAAAATTATGAGGTCGCGGTGCAGCACAGGCGGCGTCGCGGTTGCGGCCACGGTCGGCGGGTGCTAACCCAAGCCTACCGCCGGCTCGCCCGGACGGTTCCGCGCCGCGGCCCATGCAAGGCGCAGCGGCCCTCAAGGTTGACGCTACATGACGCCACGAAACGCCTGTCGCCCGCTCAATGTCGAGCAGGCAGGCGTGTTTCCCGGGAGACTCCGCGGGATGGCCAGTGCAGCAGACGCAGTAACCCCAAATCCCGTCGCGTCCGCCGGCTCCGTGCCGCCGGGCGTGGCCGTTTTGATGGCGCGCCGCCGGCCCAGCCGGTTTGCATGGCGCGCCCGGAGAATTTTCAATGTCCATGCGCATGCTGATCGACGCGCGCCACCCGGAGGAAACCCGGGTGGCCGTCGTCAAGGGAAACCGCATCGAGGAATTTGATTTCGAATCCTCGGAGCACAAACAGCTCAAAGGCAATATCTATCTCGCCAAGGTGACCCGCGTTGAACCGTCGCTCCAGGCGGCGTTCATCGATTACGGCGGCAACCGCCACGGCTTCCTCGCCTTTTCGGAAATCCACCCCGACTATTACCAGATCCCGAAGGCCGACCGCGACGCCTTGCTTCGCGAGGAGGCCGAGCACGCCGCCGAGGAAGAGCGGCTTCGGACCGCCGAATATGACGCCGAGGACCGCCGGGCGAGCAGGCGCTCCAGGAAGGACTCGGCCGACGAAACCGAAGCGGCCGACGAAGCCGACGAGAATGGCGGCGAGATCGAAGCCCCCGCCGACGAGGCCGCCGAAGCGGGCACGGGCTCGGCTCGCTCTCCGGTCGACGAATCGGCCGCCGACGAATTGAGGAAGCGGCGCCAGAATTTGCGCCGTCGCTACAAGATCCAGGACGTTATTCAGCGCCGGCAGGTGCTGCTCGTCCAGGTCGTCAAGGAGGAGCGGGCCAACAAGGGCGCTGCCCTCACCACCTATCTGAGCCTCGCCGGCCGCTATTGCGTGCTGATGCCCAACACCAGCCATGGCGGCGGGATCAGCCGCAAGATCTCCGACGGCGCCGACCGCAAGCGCCTGAAGTCGATCATGGGCGACCTCAATCTTCCCTCGGTGATGGGGCTGATCGTCCGCACCGCCGGCCTGTCGCGGACCAAGGTCGAGATCAAGCGCGACTTCGACTATCTCGCCCGGCTGTGGGACGAAATCCGCGAGCGCACGCTCAAGAGCAGCGCTCCGGCGCTGATCTACCGCGACAGCGACCTCATCAAGCGCGCCATCCGCGACCTTTACCACCGCGAGATCGACGAGGTGCTGGTCGAGGGCGAGGAAGGCTACAAGGCCGCCCGCGGCTTCATGAAGCTGCTGATGCCCAGCCACGTCCGGCGGGTGAAGCAGCACGCCGACGTGACCCCGCTGTTCCAGCGCCACGGAGTCGAGGACCAGCTGTCGGCGATGTACCAACCGGTCGTCCAGCTGAGCTCGGGCGGTTATTTGGTCATCAACCCGACCGAAGCCCTGGTGTCGATCGACATCAACTCGGGCCGCTCGACTCGCGAGCACAACATCGAGCAGACCGCCTTTGCGACCAATCTCGAGGCGGCGAGCGAGATCGCCCGCCAGCTTCGGCTCCGCGACATGGCCGGCCTGATCGTCATCGACTTCAACGACATGGAGCAGTCGAGCCACGTCCGGAAGGTCGAGAAAGCGATGAAGGAGGCGCTCAAGAACGATCGAGCGCGCATCCAGGTCGGGCGGATCTCGAGCTTCGGCCTGATGGAGATGAGCCGGCAGCGCCTGCGCACCGGGGTGCTCGAAGCCTCGACCAAGCCGTGCGCGCATTGCGAGGGCACCGGGCTGATGCGGACCGCTGCCTCGGCGGGCCTGTCGGCGCTTCGAATGATCGAGGACGAGGCGGCGCGCGGCCGCGGCGACAAGATCGTGCTTCGCGCCGGGCGTGAAGCGGCGATCTATCTGCTCAACAAGAAGCGCGTCGAGCTCGGCGAAATCGAGCAGCGCTACGGAGTGTCCATCGAAGTGCTGATCGACGAGAGCCTCGAAGGCGCGCGGATGAGCGTCGAAAGCTCCGGCCCGCGGCCGGTCGCTCCGCAGCGGCCCGAGGCGCCGGCTGCTGCAGTCGAGGAGGACGCCGAAGACGAAGAGGAAGAGGAAGAGGAAGAAATCGAAGCCGCGCTGGTCGGGGCCGACGAGGCGGAGGAACTCCCTGCCCGCGCCCCCAGGCACCACGATCGCGACGAGGAAGGCGAAGGGCCCCGCAGGCGCCGGCGGAGACGCCGCGGCGGCCGCGGCCGGG
>NZ_JACCSU010000066.1 GCF_013812825.1 Sphingomonas sp.
ACGTGGAAGGATTTGACCGAAAACGTGAACTTGATGGCCGACAATCTGACCGGCCAGGTGCGCAACATCGCCGACGTGACGACTGCGGTCGCGCGCGGCGACCTGTCGAAAAAGATCACGGTCGACGTCAAGGGCGAGATCCTTGCGCTCAAGAACACCATCAACACCATGGTCGACCAGCTGAACGGCTTCGCCTCGGAAGTGACCCGAGTCGCCCGCGAAGTGGGCACCGAAGGGAAGCTTGGCGGACAGGCGAAGGTGCCTGGGGTCGGCGGTACATGGAAAGACCTGACCGACAACGTCAATCTGATGGCGACCAACCTGACCAACCAAGTGCGCGGAATCGCCGAGGTCGTGACCGCGGTCGCCCAGGGCAATTTGAAGCGCAAGCTGACCGTCGACGCCAAGGGCGAGATCGCCGCGCTGGCCGAAACGATCAACTTCATGATCGAGACGCTGTCGACGTTCGGCGACCAGGTCACGAACATGGCCCGCGAGGTGGGCATCGAAGGTCGCCTCGGCGGCCAGGCTCGGGTGCCGGGCGCCGCCGGCCTGTGGCGCGACCTCACCGACAACGTCAACCAGCTCGCCGCGAACCTGACCAACCAGGTGCGCTCGATTGCCGAAGTTGCAACGGCGGTGACCAAGGGCGACCTCACCCGCTCGATCGCCGTCGAAGCCTCGGGCGAGATGGCGGCGCTCAAGGACAACATCAACGAGATGATCCGCAATCTCAAGGATCAGACGCTCAAGAACGCCGAGCAGGACTGGCTCAAGACCAATCTCGCCCGCTTCAGCCGAATGCTCCAGGGCGAGCGCGACCTGGCCACCGTGTCGAACCTGATCATGTCGGAGCTCGCGCCGCTGGTGAACGCGCAATATGGCGTGTTCTACGTCTCCAATCGCGATGAGGAGGAAACCAAGCTCGAGCTCGTCGCAAGCTACGGGGCCGAGAGCGGCGACGAGCTGAAGCGGGAGTTCGGCTTGCGCGAAGGGCTGATCGGCCAGGCCGCGGCCGACAAGCGGCCGGTGCTCCTGAAGGATGTGCCGCCGGACTTCCTCCAGGTCCGCTCCGGGCTCGGCAAGGCAACGCCGGCCAACGTCAACATCCTGCCCGCTCTGTTCGAGGACGAGGTCAAGGCGGTGATCGAACTCGCTTCGTTCAGCGAGTTCAATGAGACCCACCAGAGCTTCCTCGACCAGCTGATGGAATCGGTGGGGATCGTCCTCAACACGATCGCTGCGACGATGCGCACCGAGGGGCTGTTGAAGCAGTCGCAATTGCTCACCCAGGAGCTGCAGGCGCGGCAGACCGAGCTCACCACCAAGCAGGAGGAGCTGCACGCGACCAACGAGGAGCTCCAGGAAAAGGCGCAGCTGCTCGAGAACGAGAAGAAGCAGGTCGAGGCCAAGAACCTCGAGATCGAGATGGCCCGCCGGGCCGTCGAGGAGAAAGCCGAGCAGCTCGCGCTGACCTCGAAGTACAAGTCCGAGTTCCTTGCCAACATGAGCCACGAACTGCGCACGCCGCTCAATTCGCTGCTCATCCTCTCCAAGCTCCTGGCTGACAATCCGCAGGGCAATCTCAACGAGAAGCAGACCGAATTCGCGCGCACGATCCACTCGGCCGGCTCGGACCTGTTGAACCTCATCAACGACATCCTGGATCTGTCGAAGATCGAGTCCGGCACCGTTTCGATCGACCTTGGCGACATGTCGCTGTCGGGGATGAAGCTGCACATGGAGCGAACATTTCGCCAGCTCGCCGCCGACAAGGGAATCGAATTCGACGTGCGCTTCGATCCGAAGCTGCCGGCCGAGATCCGCACCGACGAGAAGCGCCTCCAGCAGGTCGTCCTCAACCTCCTGTCCAACGCGTTCAAGTTCACGACGGAGGGTCGCGTCACGCTTTCGGTTCGCGGAGTGGACAGCGGGTGGAGCCCCAGCCACCCGGTGCTGCGCAATGTCGACCGGGCGATCGAGATTTCCGTCAGCGACACCGGCATCGGCATCCCGCCCGAAAAGCAGAAGCTGATTTTCGAGGCCTTCCAACAGGCGGACGGTACCACCAGCCGCAAATACGGAGGGACCGGCCTCGGGCTTTCCATCAGTCGAGAAATCGCACGGCTCCTCGGTGGGGAGATTCAGGTGAGCTCGAAGCCGGGCGAGGGATCCACCTTCACCTTGTTCATCCCGCTCGAAGCCGCGGCGGTCGCGGCCCCGGCGGAATTCCCGGCGACGGGACGCGAAGGCCCGGCCACGAATACCGTCAACTGGCTTCCCGCCGCGCTCGAGGTCACCGACGATCGCGACAATCTCGGCAAGAGCCCGTTTGTGCTGATCGTCGAGGACGACGTGACCTTCGCCTCCATCCTGCTCGATCTAGCCCGCGAGGCGGGGCTCAAGGGGGTTGTCTCGACGACCGGGTCGGGGACCGTGGCCTTGGCCCGCAAGCTTCAGCCCGACGCGATCACCCTCGACCTTGGCCTCGATGACATAAACGGCTTCGTGCTGCTCGATCTGCTTCAGCACGATGTCGCCACCCGGGAGATCCCGGTGCATGTGATCAGCGGCGCCGACGAGGCGTCGGACGTGACCTCGATGGGCGCGCAGGGAATAACCGAGAAGCCGGTCGACCACGACGCCCTCGCAACGCTGTTCCGGTCGATTCGCGAGGCGGCCAAGACCAACAAGCGCCGCCGCCGCCCGAAGGTTGGTGACGATGCGCCGCCTCCGCCGCGCAGCCTGCCCGAGCTCGCCGGCACCAAGATGCTGATCGTCGACGACGACATCCGCAATATCTACTCGCTGACCAGCGTCCTCGAGAGTTATTCGGTGGAAGTTCTGCACGCCGAGCGCGGCCGCGATGGAATCATCATCCTCGAGGAAACGCCGGGGGTCGACCTCGCGCTGATCGACATCATGATGCCCGAAATGGACGGCTATGAGACCATGCAGCACATTCGTTCCAACCCGGCGACCGCCGACATCCCGCTCATCGCCGTCACCGCCAAGGCGATGAAGGGCGACCGCCAGAAATGCCTCGCGGCCGGCGCTTCGGACTATATTGCCAAGCCGGTCGATATCGACCTGCTGCTGGCGCTGCTGCGAGTGTGGGTGACCAAGGCGCGCAACCGGGCGATCGATGCCATGCCGCTCACTCAGACGGCCGCCGAGTAAGCGATGACGGCAGCCCAGCCGTTTGAGCCCGTGCAGGTCGAGACCCTCAACGGTGAGGCTAGCGCGCCCGCGACCCGGGCGCGCGTGCTGGTGGTCGATGACGACGAGCGCAACGTGCTCGCCATCCGGACCGTGATCGAAGACCTTGCCGAGGTCGAGACGGCATCGTCCGGCGAGGAAGCCCTTCGCCATCTCCTGAAGGGCGAGTTCGCGGTCATCCTGCTCGACGTCTTCATGCCTGGAATGGACGGCTACGAAACCGCCCAGATCATCCGCCAGCGCGAGCAGACCAAACGCATCCCGATCGTGTTCCTGTCAGCCGTCAACAAGGAGAAGGAACATTTGATGCGCGGCTATGCGCTTGGCGCGGTCGACTATGTGTTCAAGCCAGTGGAACCGGTTGTGCTGCGGTCGAAAGTCGCCGTGTTCGTCGACCTGTATGAGATGACTCAGGAGGTCCAGCGCAAGGCGGAGCAGGAGCAACGGCTGCTCGACGAGAACCTGCGCGCCAATGCCGAACGGTTGCGCGCCGAAAAGGAGCTGCGCCGGGCCGAGCAGCGCCAGGCGGCTATCATCCAGTCGCTGCCGATCATCCTCTACCTGGAACCCCTCGACTGCGATCCGCGCTGTCCCCATTTTGTCAGCGGCGATCTCGCCGCCATCACCGGTTTCACCTTCGATCAAGTGCGCGAGAATCCGTCACTGTGGCAGGAAAGGCTTCACGAGGAGGATCGCGAGCAGGCGTTGGCGGCGTTCGCCGCTCGACGCAAGACTGGGCGCTTCTCGGTCGAGTACCGGTGGCAATGCGCGGACGGCTCCTACCGCCACTTCCACGATCAGGCCGTGCTGCTCAAGGATTCGAAGGACCGGCCGCTCGAGTTTGCCGGCACGCTGACCGACATCACCGAACGGCGGGCGCTCCAGACCCAGCTGATCCAGGCGCAGAAGATGGACGCGATCGGCAAGCTCACCGGCGGCATCGCGCACGATTTCAACAATCTTCTGGCGGCGGTGCTCGGCGGCCTCGGGTTGATCGAGCGCCGCGCCGACCTGGGCGAAGAGGAGCGCCGGATTCTGGCGATGACCAAGCGCGCCGCCGATCAGGGTTCCGAGTTGATCGGACGGCTGCTGGCCTTCGCGCGCCGCCAGCAGCTCAAGCCCGCCTGCATCGAGGTCCAGTCGCTTGCCAAGGCCGTCACCGAGCTCCTCGCCCCGATGCTCGGCGGGATGGTCACGCTGGAGTGGAAATTCGACGAGGAGCCGTGGTGCGCGTTCGCCGACCAGTCCCAGCTCGAGCTCGCGTTGATCAACCTGATCATCAACGCCCGGGACTCGTTGAAGAGGGGGGGGAACATTGTCATTTCCGTCGAGAACCGCTCGATCGGCGCTGATGACCCGGACGAACTGGAGCCCGGGGACTATCTTGTGCTCGCGGTCGTCGACAAGGGCTGCGGCATCGCCCCCGACCATATGGAAAAGGTCATGGAGCCGTTCTTCACGACCAAAGACGTCGGCAAGGGCACCGGGCTCGGGTTGAGCATGGTCTACGGCTTCGCCAAGCAATCGGACGGCGCTTTCCGGCTGCAGAGCGAGCTCGGCAAGGGCACCCGGGCTGAGATTTGGCTGCCGCGCGCCACCGCCACGGCGACTGAGGCGGCGGACGGCTGGGAAGCCGTCGAGGCCGCCCCGGCCCCGACCTCCTCCCGCCGGATCTTGCTGGTCGACGACCATGAAGAGGTGCGTGGAACCACGGCGGCGCTGCTCCAGGAGCTCGGCCACAGCGTCACCGAAGCCGCCAACGGAGCAGAGGCGATCGAGGCGCTCAAGAAGATCGGCTCCTGCGATTTGCTGATCAGCGACTATGCGATGCCCGAGTTGTCTGGCACCGACCTGCTTCGCGAGCTTCGCAAGGTACAGCGTAAGCTGCCGTGCATTATCATTACCGGCTATGCTGAGGGCGAAGCGGTCGAAGGCCGCCCGGACGATGTGATGGTCTTGTCGAAGCCATTCACTCCGGCCAAGCTGTCCGACGCCATTCTCAAGGCCTTCTAATTCAACCCATTGCGGCTCGAGAGCTCGAGCACTTCAGCAGTAACCGCTTCTATTGTCTGTTCATTTCGGCTCAGCGCCTTGCGTCGCCCATTTGCCCGACTAAAAAAGGCGCGTTGAGTGGCCGTTAACGGCATTCGGAAGGGGGTTTTTCCGATGATGAATCGCGTTCGCACCTGTTTGTGCCTGTTCCTGGGGATGACGGCATTGTCGGTTCCGGCGGCCGCCCAGCGGGTGGATCGAATCATTGCGTTCGGCGACAGCTTTGCCGATGAGGGCAACGCGTTCGAGCTCGGCCTCGTCCCCCCGCAGCTGGTTCCGCTCTATCCCACCGGCCGATTCACCGGCGGCACCAACTATATCGACACGCTGTCGCAGCTGCTCGATGCTCCGGTGTTCAACTTCGCGGTCGGCGGCGCACGCGCAAACCCGCACTTCCTGTTCGAGGTGGGGGCGTTCGCCGGCGGCGGTGGTGGCGTATTCCCGACCCTCACGCCGACATTCGACGAGGACGACCTCATCACCGTCTCGATCGGCGGGAACGACGCTCGTGCCTACGGATCAACATCCGGCGCCACGGTCGGCGGAGCCCCTGCGGCGGCGGCGCCCGCGATCGCCGCGACGGAGGCCGGCCTGAATGTCCTGGTTGGAGCTGGAGCGCCGACGATCAGCTTCCTCGCCGGTGATACCGGACGGCTCCCCGAAGTCGCGGGCGATCCAACCGCCGCGGCGCTTCGCACGGCTTATTCAACCGCGTTCAATCAAGGCGTCCAGAACGTGCTCGCCGGCTATGCGGCGAACGGCGTCATGGTCCATTATCTCGACCTGACGCTGGTGCTCAATCGGGTCCAGGCGGACCTCGCGGCCTTTGGCCTCACCGGAATCGCCTGTCCCGCTTTCGCCACCGGCAATCTGACTTGTCGCCTGACCGGCGGTGAGGGCTTCCTGTTCTACGGCGACCTTCTTCACCCCACCTCCCAGGGCTCGGCGATCATCGCTCGCTATGTGGCGACGCAGCTGCAGGCGCCGCTGACCCTCCAGGCGACGAGCGATCTCGCGCTCGACACCGCTCGCCAGTTCGGGCGGAATCTGACCGGCCGCGCCAACCTCGCGGGAATGGCCGGCGGCGACGTCGCTCCAGGCATGCAGTTGTTCGTCGTCGGGGATACATTCAGCCGGGACGTCGACGCCGACGACGCGACCGACCCGTTCGACATCGACGGCGTGGGAGTGACCGCTGGCGTATCCTTCGGCTTCGCCGGCGGAGTGGCCGGGATCGCCGCCAATTACTCGCGCCCCAAAGCCAAGTTCCTGGCCGACATCTCCGACACCAAAAGCACCAGCTGGCAGGTGGGCGCCTTCGCCGGCACTTCGATCGCCGGAATCGTCGCTCAGGGCTATGTCGGCTACGGCAAGGACGATCACGACATCGAGCGCGGGGGCGTGATCGACAATCTCGAAGCGGAAACCGACGGCAGCCACTGGCTGGCGGGCGCCAAGGCGGGCTATTTGATGCCGATGGGCGGGTTGCGCGTCGGCCCCGTGGTTGCCCTCGACTACGCCAAGGCCAAGGTCGACGGCTACACCGAAGACGGCGACGCGGCGCTCACGCTCAACGTCGACTCGATATCCGCGAAGTCACTGACCGGAAGCCTCGGCCTCGAACTTCGCGGCGACGTTGGCGTAACCGGGGTCGAGCTGCGCCCGTTCGCCGCGGCGGCACTCGAGAAAGACTTCATCGGCGACGGCCGCACGATGCACTTTTCCCAGACGTCCGCTCCGGTCATCGTCAACCGTTGGGAGCTCGAGGACCGGTCGAAAAAGGCCTATGCCCGGCTCTCGGGCGGGGGCAGCGCGGTGATCCTGAGCGGTATCACGCTCGACGCGGTCGTTTCCGGAACGCTCGGTCGCGACGATGGCGACGAGGTTTCGGCACACATCGGCCTGGGCATCGGGTTCTAGCCGCCACTAACGGCGCCAGGCGCACACCCGGGGTCTTCGGTCGCCGGTTTTTTCGCCGCCGATTGCCAATTCGCTTTCCGGGCCGTCCCGGGCGACTCGAAGACCGAATCGCCCTTACCGAGCGGCATGAAACGCGAGAGGTCCCATTCCGGGACGAATCTTTTCGGTTTTTCGTGGGTGCCCAACACTTTGACGGCGGGCGAGTGTCCGCCCAAGAAGGCCGCTATTAAACCGCTGTTAACTCCACGGTAACCCAATCGGTAAATTCACACGTAGGGCCAATCCAGCAAATAAGAATACAGCAAGGGGCTAAATACTGGGGCAGCGCCAAGAAAATCTCCAAACAAACTATAGCCCCCTTGCTCGACTTGGTGAGGCTTATTTGCGCGTGCAGGCAACTACTGAAGACGTTAACCAATATATAGCCTCGCGCTGAATTCCAAATGCTCCCTGGAGTGCGCAGCGTTTTGTCTCGCAAGCTTGCCAAATGCTTAAGTCGGTGTCTTGTGTTGAACTAGCGGGGTGCCGATTCTCGACCGTTAACCGTGCGCGTTATCGCCTTTCGGTCGAGTGGGGGGGCTCAGCCACAGCTTAAGCGCGGGCCGCAGCGGCGGACAAACAGGGGTGGGTTATGCGATACGAAGATGCTTCGGGCTCCTTCAGCAGCCAGGGCGCGGGCGCTCCCGATGCTCGTGACGATGCCGATGCACTGGCGGCTGGAAGCCGCGGTCCAGCCACCGGAAACACCATCACCGGCGAAGGAACCATCACCGGCGCCGTCGGGGCCGACGTTGTCAACAACGGGCCCGGAAAGATCGTCGGCCTCGAGGGCGCCGGCGGCAGCGACACAGGCGAAGGCGGCAGCCTTCACGTCCAAGGGCGCTTCGGCGAAATCACCATGGATAGCCGTGGCGGCTATAGCTACACCCCGCACGCCGCCAAGCCCGAGGGCGGCAGCGACGTGTTTCGCTACACTCTCGCTGACGCGGATGGAACGCGCGACACCGCGACCCTGAGGATCGATATCGGCCGCGAGATCGAGAAGATCGAGGCCAACGCGCAGCAGATCGTCCCCGGACCCGACGGAGTCGTCACTCTCCCCGAAGGCGTGCAGCTGTCCGACATTCTCGTCGTCGGCCGCAACCTCGTCATCAACCTGCCCGACGGCACTCAGATGGTGATCATCGACGGCGCTGTGTTCGTACCCCAGCTGGTGCTCGGCGGAGTGGAAGTCCCGGCGAGCAATCTCGCGGCACTGCTGATCGATGCGGAGCCGCAGCCCGCGGCCGGAACGCCGCTGAGCAGCGGCGGCAATTTCGCGATCATCGTACCACCGCTCGACCCGGGCGTTCCGCTCGGCGACCTGATCCCACCGACCCAGCTCGGCTACACCCCGCCAATCTTTGAAGACATCGGCCAGTTCAACGATGAAGAGCCGACGATCATCATTGAAACGCCCGATAACCCGGCCGGCGCGATCAATGCGATCGCGACCGTTCACGAAGCCGGGCTTCCCGTCCGCGGAACCGAACCTCCCGGCTCGAACAGCGCTGCGACCAGCGAATTCACATCAGGCGTGATCGTGTTCGAAGCGCGTGATGGTGTCCGCAGCCTCACGATCAATGGCGTGGAAGTGGTGGTCGGCGCAGTGATCAACGGCGCCCACGGCACCATGACGATCACGAGTGTCGCCCCCGGTGAGATCGGCTTCAACTATTTGTTGCTCGACAATACCAGCGGCGACGCCACGACCGACAATTTCTCCATGGTGGTCACCGACCGCGACGGCGACCAGGCATCCGCCACACTGACGGTCAACATCATCGACGACGTTCCGATGGCTCGCAACGACACCGACGCGGTGCTGCAGGGCCAGTCGACGACGACCGGCAACGTGATGACCGGCATTGGGACGACCAACTCACCGGCGGGCATCGATACGGTCGGGGCCGACGATGCGCGGGTGTCGGCGGTCAGCGGTGCCGGCGGCTCGGATTCGAGCTTCGACGAGGCGGGCAATCTCGTCGTCACGGGCTCGCTTGGAACGCTGACGATCAATGCGGCCGGCGGCTACACCTATGTCGCCAATCCGGATTCGCCGGGCGGCAGCGACGTCTTCACCTATACCCTGCGGGACGGCGACGGCGACCAGAGCAACGCGACCCTGACGATAACGGTCCCGGCCGATCTGCGCCCGACTCTCGATCTTCCGGCGGCGGGCCAGGCGGGCACGGTCGTTGACGAGGCAGGTCTTCCGCCGCGCGGCGGCGAGCCTGCGGGCTCGGGCGAGGCGGCCGATGGCCTTCCCCACAACGGCAGCGATGACAGCGAGACGACCAGCGGCACGATCCGGTTCACCCCGGGCGATGCACCGGCGGTCGTCAGGATCGATGGAATCATCGTCACCGGCACGGTCGGGCAGACCTTCCTCGGCGATCACGGCGTCCTCACCATCACCGGCTACAATGCCGCCACCGGGACCATCACCTACAGCTACACGCTCACTGACAACACCAGCGGCGACAACACGGAAGACAGCTTCGCCGTCTCGGTCACGGACGCCGATGGCGACGTCGCCTCGGGCAACCTGGTCATCGACATCATCGACGACGTTCCGACGGCTCGGCCGGATACCGACACCATCGCGGCCGGCCAATACGGGCCGGCGACCGGCAACGTCATTACCGACGCCGCTCCCGGCGACGCCGGAGACGCCGACAACGGCGCGGATACGGTTGGCGCCGACAACGCGGTCGTGACGTCGGTCGACAACACCGCCAACGCGACGCCGGCGCAGGCCGTGCCCGCCGGTGGGTTCGTCAGCGTCGCCGGCCAGTACGGCACGCTGACCATCTTCGCGAACGGCGACTACAGCTACACGCGCAACGAGGGCACGCCGGGCGGTGTGACCGAGACGTTTAGCTATACGATCACGGACGGCGACGGCGATCCGTCGACCTCGACCCTGACCATCACCATCGAAGACCGGACGGTGGTGATCGGCCAAAACGCGGTCGTTCGAACCGACGACGACGCGGTCCCAGGTGAAGGCGGCAACCCGGGCGGCCCCGAGGATGATGTCGATGCCGCAAATCTCACCGGCACGCTCAGCGGCAGCGGCGGCGATGGCCCGCTGGCGTTCGACCTGCTGACCACGGGTGCGCCTCCGGGCTTCACCTACGTCGATGGGCCGAACGGCTCGATCCTGGTCCAGCAGGTCCAGCACGGCTCGACCGTCACCGTGCTGACAATCACGGTCGACGCAGCGACTGGCGCGTACACCGTCACTCAAAACGCCGCGATCCTGCATCCGACGCTCAACGGGCAGCCCGGCGACGACACCGAAAACAATGTTGCGTTCACCATCAACTACACCGTCAGGGACGTCGACGGCGACACAGCGGCCGGAACGCTGGTCATCGACGTCGACGACGACACGCCCCAGGTCGTTGCTGAGGCGCGGCTTACGGGCGTCGTCGACGAGGACGGCCTTGGCGACGGCAACCCAGGTGGCGTCAACGACGCTCCCGGCGCGAATGTCGTTGCATCGGGCAACGTGGCAGCTCTGTTCAGCCCCGGAGCCGACCAGCCGGTGACCTACAGCCTGCTCACCAACACCTCCGGACTGCCGACTCTGACCTCCAATGGCGTTGCCGTCACCTACTCGGTGAGCGGCAACACGCTGACCGCGTCGGCTGGCGGCAACGTGGTGTTCACGTTCACCGTGAACGCGACGACCGGCGACTACACCTTCACGCTTCGCGACCAGCTCGACCATCCGAGCCTGGACGGGATGACCGGCGACAACACCGAGAATCCCGAGGGCACCGACATCGAGATCGCGCTTGGCTCGATCATCCGCGCGACCGACGCCGACGGCGATTCCGTCACGGCTCCCGCCGGCGGCCTGGTCATCACCGTCGACGACGACTCGCCGGAAGAGTTCGCGGAATGCCCGGACGACACCATCGCGGTGAACAACCCGGGATCGACCTTCACCGGCGATCTCAATCTTCCGTCTGTGGGCGCGGACGGACCCGGCACCGTCAGCTTCGTCGTCGAGAACGGCACTCCGGTCACGGACAGCGACGGCAATCCGGTCAGCTCGAACGGGCAGCCGCTGTACTACACGATCAACGCCGGCAATCCCTCGATCCTGGAAGCGCGCACCGATGCCGATCCGGGTGAAGGCGAGCTCATCTTCACGCTGACTCTCAACAGCAACGGCACCTACACCTACAACCAGGTCGGCGAGATCACGTCGGTGACGGAGATCAGCATCGCCAACCTGTCCAGCGTCGGCGGCGGCAACGTCGAGGCACGGGGCATCAACGTTCCGGATTCGCCTTACGACCTGATCCTCACCACCCAGCCTGGCAACACCGTCAACACCAACGCGACCGAGATGGGCGTCGGCACGGGCCAGAGCTTCCAGGCCGGCGAGATCCTGCGCATCGATCTTGTCCAGAACGTCTTTGTCAGCGGCACCGGCGGCAGCGAGGTCCTGAACTTCGGCGAATATTACACCGCGAACAGCTATCGCCAGGACGTCAGCGGCCTCGGCGGACCGCAGCGTGCGGACTTCATCGTCCGCGCAATCGTCGTCAACGAAGCCCCCGGAAGCGACCCCTCCGCCCCAGCCGACGGCGACAACGTCTTCTTCGGTGACACCAACGACACCGTCGTCGCCGTGACTTCGCTCAATATCTACAATGCGGCCGGCACTCTTGTCGCTCCTTCGGCCTATGCCGGGCTCGGAATCACAGTGACGCCGGCCATCGGCGGCGGTTGGCAGATCACTGGCCTGCCGAACGACTATGATTTCGAAATCGTCTCGAGCACGGCGTTCAATGCCGTCCAGGTCGAGGCCACCGCCGGCACCGACACCTTCAAGCTCGGCTTCATCGACATCACGTCGACGGTCGAGTCGTCGGTCAATCTGTCGGTCGACATCGCGCTCACCGACGCCGACGGCGATTCGGTCGTCTGCGACATCGACGTCATCCTCGGTCCCCCGAGCAACACTCCGAGCGTAACCGTCCTCGTCAACGAGGCCGCGCTGAACGACGTCGGCAGTAATCCTGGCAGCACCGATGAAACGCAGTCCGGGGGTCTGGCCGATCACGTTACCGGCGGCACGCCGCCCTACACCTTCGAGCTCGTCGGAAGCGGCGACGGGACCTACGGCACGCTCACCCTCAATTCGGACGGCACCTACACCTATACGCTGGACACGCCGTTCGACAGCCAGCCGGACGCCAATGACGGCACCAATGTCAGGTCCGGCGCGGAGAGCTTCACCTATCGCGCGACCGACGACAACGGCGTCGTCAGCACCGGCACGATCACGATCAACATCGTCGACGATGTTCCCTCGATCGACGTCACCGCCGGCTCCGATGCAAGCGTCGTTGTGGAGACCCAGGACGCCGACACGATCGGCAACGCGTCCGACACGGCAAGCTCGACCGCGAACTTCAGCGGCGCGTTCGGCCTGACCTTCGTGGCCGGGGCCGACGGAGCGGCCGCGACTCCCGTCCTTGGCTATACGCTCGGAGTGTCCACGCCAGGCGTGGACTCCGGCCTCGACCAGGGCGGAGCAAATATTTATCTGCACCTGATCGGCGGCAAGGTCGTCGGCTCGACCTCGAGCACCCTCGACGGAGTCACCCTGGCGAACACGGTGTTCGACGTCTCGGTGAGCTCCTCGGGAGCCGTCACCCTGACGCAGTACAGCCAGATCGACCATCCGGTCGGCGGCGACCCGACCGCAACCGCGGCGCCGTTCGCCGATCACTTCGTCAGCATGGCCGACGGCCTGGTGACCCTGACGGCGAGCTCGACGATCACCGACAACGACGGCGATCGCGCGACCGACAGCGAGACCCTCAACATCGGTGGGAACCTCCGGTTCGCCGATGATGGCCCGACGATCAACGTCACGCAGACCGGCGAGGGCAATGTCGTCCTGACCACCCAGGATGCGCAGACGATTGGCGGCGCCAGCGATGCCGACGTATCCACCGCCGGTTTCGGCGGAGTGTTCGGCGTTGCGTCTTCCGGCGGAGCCGACGGCACGGCGAGCGTCAACACGGCTTATTCGCTGACGGTCACAAACAGCATTTCCGGGCTGACCAGCCAGGGCGCCGCAATCAACCTCTACAACGTCGGCGGCACGATCGTCGGCTCGACCTCCGGCACCTTGGCTGGGGTCAACGCCGGCAACACCATCTTCACGGTGGGCGTGAGCGCGACCGGAGTCGTCACCCTGACGCAGCATCAGCAGGTCGATCATGCAGTCGAGGGCACCACCACGGCGCCGTTCGACGATCAATTCACCGTGCTCGCCAACGGCAAGATCACGCTGACTGCCACCTCGACGATTACCGACAATGATGGCGACACGGCCGCCGACAGCGAAGTGGTCGACCTGGGCGGCAACATCCGCTTCGCCGATGACGGACCGGACATCAGTGTCACCCTCGCCGGCACGCAGATTCGCATCGATGAGACCGACGGCGTCGTTGCCGCGGGCGGCGAAGTCGATCCGCTCGGCGGGAACCTAGGCACGGTCACT
This sequence comes from Sphingomonas sp., assembly GCF_013812825.1. Classification (GTDB taxonomy): domain Bacteria; phylum Pseudomonadota; class Alphaproteobacteria; order Sphingomonadales; family Sphingomonadaceae; genus Sphingomicrobium. The sequence continues at coordinate 13,769 of NZ_JACCSU010000066.1, forward strand.
GTTCCTGCGGCGACCCTGTTCACGGTCAACAACCTGCACACCAGCGCCGACGCGCCGACCACCTACAGCTATGCTCTGACGCTGAGCTCGCAAGGTGTGAATTCGGGTCTGCTGCTGTCGACGACCAACGCGCCGATCTTCCTCTACAACATCGACGGCACGGTGGTCGGGTCGACTTCGGCCACTGAGGCGGGCGTCAACACGGGCAATACCGCGTTCACGGCGAGCATCAACGCGAGCACGGGGGCGGTAACCCTCACGCAGTTCTTCGCCGTCGAGCACGGCAATACGGCGTCGCTCGACGAGGACAGTTCGGCCTTGGCGGCCGGCGTTCTCAACGTCACCGTGACCGCGACCGATTTCGACGGCGACACCGACACGGCCAGCGCCGATCTCGGCAGCGTCATCCGCTTTGAGGACGACGGGCCCAGCATTGACGTCACCGGGGGCGCTGACGCTGGCGTCATCTTGCAGACGCAGGATGCCGACACCCTCGGCACCGCGACCGACACGGCGAGCTCAAGCGCGAACTTCGGCGGCGTTTTCGGCCTGACCTTCAACGGCGGATCCGACGGGGCCGCGTCGACTCCAGCTCTGAGCTACACGCTCGGCGTATCTGCGCCAGGCGTGAATTCCGGGCTTGACCAGGGCGGTGCAGACATCTTCCTGTACCTGATTGGCGGCAAGGTCGTCGGCTCGACTTCAAACACCTCGGGCGGAGTCAATGTCGGCAACACTGTGTTCGACGTCTCGGTCAGCGCCACCGGTGTGGTCACTCTGACGCAGTACAGTCAGATCGATCACCCGATCGGCGGTGATCCGACGCCGTCCGCGACTCCGTTCGCGGATCACATCATCAGCATGACCGATAGCCTGGTGACTCTGACCGCGTCGTCGTCGATCACTGACAATGACGGGGACACGGTAAACGACAGCGCGACGATCAGCATCGGCAGTAACCTGCAGTTCGCCGACCATGGTCCAGTGGCCACCAACGACGTGGACAGCATTGTCGGCGGAAATGGGCCGGCGACTGGCAACGTCATCACCGGCGTCGACTTTGTCGGCGGCGATGCCAACGGCGCTGATGGGAATGCGGATTCGGTCGGCGCGGATACGCCCGGCACGATAACCAGGGTCCAGAGCGTGAACGTGTCTGCCAATGTCGACACGACCTATGACAGCTCGGGCAACCTCGTGCTCAACGGCCAATATGGCACGCTGACGATCAACGCCAACGGCAATTACAGCTACCTTCGCACGGACGGCTCCGCCGGCGGTGTCAGCGATGTCTTCACCTATACGTTGACTGACCGCGACGGCGATACCGCGACTGCTACGCTCACGATTGGGATCGCCGACAGTTTCCCGACTGCGGGGAACGTCAACGTTCAGCTAGACGACGACGCGCTGATCGGCGGCAACGCAGGCGGCCCCGATGATGATGATCCGAATTCCGTCAACGCGTCCGGCACCCTGCCGGGTTCGGGCGGCGATGGCACGCTAACTTTCTCGGTGCAGACGACCGGTGCGCCGACTAGCTTCACCTACGAATCTGGGGGAGCGGGCGTCGTGCTCGTCAAGCAGGGCGGAACGACGGTGCTGACCGTCACCGTGAATGCAAACGGCACCTACAGCGTGGTTCAGAACGCGCCTATCATGCATGCTGCCTTGAATGGGACGGCGGGCGACAACAGCGAGAACAATGTCCAGCTCACCATCAATTACACGGTGACCGATGCCGACGGCGATCCAGCCTCCGGCACGATCAGCATCGACATCGACGACGATACGCCGACAATCTCGGCCGCGAGCACGAACCAGCCGACGCTGACCGTCGACGAAACCGATTTGACGATCGATGATACGAAGAGCTTCGCGAGCGTGTTCACGACATCCTTTGGCGCCGATGGCGCAGCGGCGGCCAACGCGACCGTCTACACACTCGGCGTCAACGCCGGAGCGAGCGGGATCGTCGACACGGGCACCAATGAAGCCGTCGTTCTGACGGTCAACGGCAGCGGCCAGGTCGAAGGGCGCACCGCGACCAGCAACCTGCTGGTGTTCGTGCTCAGCGTCGACGGATCGGGGAATGTCACGCTCGATCAACAGCGGGCCGTGGTCCATAACGACCCGAGCGATCATGATGAGCCGGGTGCTAGCGCGGTTACTCTCGCGGCCGACAATCTGATCACACTGACCAGGACGATCACCGACAGCGACGGCGACAGCGCCAGCGCTACGGCCAATATCGGCCAGAACCTGCAGTTCGAGGACGACGGACCGTCCGCGGCCGTGGCCACGACCGGCTTCTCGATCAGCCATGACGAGACTCCGGGCGTGCAGACCGATGCCAACGACGTTGCGGATCCGCTCACGGTGTTCACCACCGTCACAAATCCCGGCGAGGATCCGCATGTCGCGGGCACCGGCCCGATCGGTTACGCGGTGGGCGCCGGGGCGATCGGCGCGTCCGGGTCAGCCTATGGAGCCGATGGCGCTGGCACGACGGCGTTCAGCCTCGATGTCTCGTCGGCGGGGGTCGACTCCGGCCTCGACACGACCGAGGGCCTAGACATCTTCCTGTTCAAGGAAGGCGATCTGATCGTCGGGCGGGTCGGCAATGCATCCGGTCCGGCTGCGTTCGCGCTGGCGATCGACGCGGCTACCGGCCAGGTGTCGATGGTCCAGTATCTGTCGATCAAGCATCCGAGCACGGCAAGCCCCGATGAGTCGGTGACCATCGCGTCGGGCGCGCTGCTTGCGGTGACTACAGTCACCGACAGGGACGGCGACGTCAGCACGGCATCGACCGGCATCGGCAATCTGGTTAGCTTCCAGGATGACGGTCCAACGCTCGGCACGGTGCAGAACCAGCAGACCGACAACAATCCGGCGACGGATCCGGCGGTTGGAACGCTGCACTTCACGCCGGGTGCGGATGGCCCCGGATCGACGATGACGATCACCGCGAATGTGACCGGCCTCACGTCGGGCGGGTTCAACCTGGTGACGGTCCAGTCAGGGAATGTCCTGACGGCCTATCAGGATGTCGGTCCCGCAGGGTACGACACGGGTGACACGACTGCCGTGTTCACGATCACCGTTGATCCGAGCGCGGGAACTTCGGGCCAATATGTGTTCGATCTGATTACGCCGCTCGATCCGACGGTGAGCAACACTCCGATCGGTGGTGCCTCCTCGTTTGGCGCTGGCCCGACTGGATATCAGGTTCTGACGAGTGCAACAGGCCAGGAACTGACCGTCGTGTCTGGCTTTAATGCCGGTGTCGGATTCAGCCTGGCTGCTTGGCAGAGTGGGGCACCGGCCACCGGCCTGACCACGGCAGGGGTCAACGGCTCGACCGCGGGCTGGGGCGTCGCCAACAACAACTTCGATTCGGGCGAATTCTTCAACTGGGACTTCGGCAACCAGCCGTTCGATGATCCGGACGGCCCGACGGGGTCTTTCGCACCACCGAACTACGGTCCGGACGATCCGGCCCCGCCCAATCCGGACGTCCAGCTGCCGGACATCAGTTTCGCTACGTTCGATTTCATCGGATACGCGGCGGCTGACGACATCTACTATGTCGTGCGCTTCACGGACGGCTCCTTTGCCAGTGGCCAAATCCCCGATGCCAACCTCGGCTCGGGCCCGGACTGGACATACACGGCGCCCGCCGGGAAGTTCATTGCCGACATCGAAATGTATTCGCCGAACGCCGCTCCAGGTAAGGTGGATCTCGTCTCGGTCGGCGTTCAGCAGACGTCGATCAACGTGACGATCCCCGCCACCGTGACATTGACGGACGGCGACGGCGATCCAACGGGGGTCGGCAACTTCACGATCCAGGTGCAATCAGGGGCGACACCGTCCACGCCAGCCGCGGCCGCGACGCTGATGGTCAGCAAGGAGTATCTCGGAGACACGTCATCGCTCTCGCTGATGTCGTCGGACAGCACGGACAACCAGCGCACGATGAGCGCCGCCAACAACAACAGCGTGCTGTTGGGCGCGATCGCGGCGGCGGGCCTGGGTACGAGCTCGGCGGCTGCGGCCAACGGCTTCTCCGTCCGCGGCGACGATACGATGCCTAGCACGATGTCGTTCGGCTCCGACGGCGGCTCGCAGGGCGTCCTGGATGACAGCGCCGACACGGCTCGACGCGCGCTCGACGGCGAGACTCAGGAGAACGTCGGGGGCACCGATGAACATGCCGGTGCGTCGTCCGGTCAGCGCGCAATTGTCGACAAGCTTTCGCTGACCGACGGCGGCGGCGACCAGGAGCAAGCGCCGACGCCGCTCCTCGGGGCCACCGAGCTGCAGCAGTCCGATCCGGCGCAGTCGACCCTGACCAGCGCTGCGGTCGGCATGCCGGCCGCGGAAATGCTTATTCCGAAGCCGGAAGAGCTCGCGGTCGAGGGACAGGGACGGGGCACCGCGGAGGTCGGCCGGGTGCTGATCGACGCGCTCGCGGGGGGCGACAGCGGCCCGAATATCGATACGATCATCGATGCCGTGGCCAATCATGGCGATGGCGCTGGAGCGGCGGCGCTGCAATCGCTGGCAACTTACAGCGCAGTCGGCGTGTCAGCGTGGCACACAGCCGGTTTTGCCGGCTTCCCAGGCGCATCAGCATCCACGATAGAGCCCATGCTCCATCAAGATGCAGTTCAGGCGGCTTGATTTAGATGGGTTTCGACTGGTGGACGGTGGGGACCCAAGTTTGAAGACCAGAAGGGGGAATTATGAAAGGGAAGCACTGGACGATGATCGTCCCCGGGGCGGTGCTGCTTTGCACTTCGCCGGCCTACGCCGTCGAACTGCGCGATGCAGTTCAGGCCGCTCTCAGCACCAACCCGGAGATCCGCCAGGCGGTCGCCAACCGGGAAGCCACTCGCGAAGAGCGCGTCCAGGCCCAGGGCCGGTGGTATCCGCGGGTGTCCGTCGAGGGCTCCGCCGGAGTCCGCAATCTGCGCAACCCGACGCGGCGCAGCATCGGCATCGCCGACGAGACTCTGTGGCCGATCGAAGGCGAGCTGATCCTCGACCAGCTGCTGTTCGACAGCGGCGGTCGTGAGGCCGAAATCCGCCGTCAGGCGGCCCGCACCGACGCGGCCGCGGCCCGTATCGAGGAGCGCTCGGAGTTCGTCGCTCTCAACGTTGCTCGCACCTACATCGATTACCTTCTCCAGCAGCGGCTGGTGGCGATCGCCGAGGACAATGCGACCTTTCACGAGCGGCTGGCCGGCGACCTGCGCGAAGGTGTCTCCAAGGGCTCCATCAGCATCGCCGATCAGCAGCAGGCCGAGGAGCGGCTGCAATCGGCTCGTGCCCGAGTGACCGAGGCCCGCGAGGACCTCGAGAACGCCGGAATCACCTTCCGAACGCTGACCGGCATTCCGGTTGACAGCGTGTCGATGCCGCCGGACCTGTCGCAATGCCAGCCGGCGACGCTCGAGGAGGCCGAAGCTCTTGCGCGTCAGCAGAACCCGCGCGTCCAGGAAGCGATGGCCGACCTTGCCACCGCACGCGAAGATATTCGCGCTGCGCGCGCCGAGATCGGTCCCCGGGTGAATCTCGAGGGCCGGGCCCGCGCCGGGCACGACATCGACGGCTTCTCCGGCCGGACAACCGACCTGCTCGGCAACGTCGTCCTTCGCTGGGACCTGTTCAATGGCGGCATCCGGGAAGCCAACGTCCGCGAACAGCGCAACCGCGCCGATGAAGTGCACGGCCGGCTGTTCGAACGGACCCGCCGCGCCGAGGAGGATGTGCGCACGGCCTGGAGCCGTTTCCAGAACCAAAACCGCCTGGTGAGCGAGCTCGAGACCCAGCAGCGCATCTCCGACGACCTGCTGCTGTCTTACCGCGAGCAGTTCAACATCGGCCGCCGCTCGTTGCTCGACGTGCTGGATGCCCAGAACACGCGCAACAATGTGCAGGCCCAGACCGAGACCGCCCGGCTGTCCAAGCTGTATGCGCAGTACCGCGTGCTGGCATCGGCCAACCGGCTGATCGAGTGCCTCGGCGTTTCGATGCCAACGGCCGCCTATAGCGATGAACGGACGCGCTTCCGCGTCAACCCCATCCCGCCCGCGGACCTGAACGAGAACAGCTATCCGCTGCCTCGCATGGGACCCCCGGCGCCGGCTGGCGGTAGTCGATAGGCTCGGGGACGGGTAGTGAGTTTCATGCATTGGCTCGACGCACAGCCGTCGCGTGCAATTGACCCCGTCCTCGATTGCCTGACTTACCTCGCGCGCGAGGCGGACAGGCCGTCTTCGCCGGTCATCCTGCGCGCGGGGCTCGCGCTCTCCGAAAAGGGAACGCTACCTTTCCACCAGGTCGAGCCGGCGCTCGAGCAGGTCGGAATGCGCGGTGACCCGATCGCCCGCAAGCTCAAGGGCTGGCCCTCGCGCAAGCTGCCGGCGATCCTTGAGCTCGAGGACGACCGCGCCGCCGTGCTGCTCGACATGCGCGACGGCGACGGACTGATCTACGCGCCGGGAGTCGCCGAGCCGCTGTGGGCACCGCTGTCGGAGATCGGCGCCGTGTTCACCGGCCGTGCCGTCGTGGTCGAAGCCGATCCGTCCAAGGAGCGCGAGAACGAGCGCCCGTGGGACAAGGCCCGCCGGACGCACTGGTTCTGGTCCGAAGTGTGGAAGGTGCGGCGCGAGTTCTGGCCGGTCATCCTTGCCGCATTCATCGTCAACATGCTGGCGCTGGCGATGCCGCTGTTCACGATGAACGTCTATGACCGGGTCATCCCGAACAAGGCGGTTTCGACGCTGTGGGTTCTCGCCGCCGGTGTCGGCCTGGCGCTGGTGTTCGACTTCATCCTCCGGCTGGCGCGCGCGCAGCTGATCGACGAGATCGGTCGCAAGCTCGACGCGAAGCTCGCCCAGAAGCTGTTCGAAAAGGTGATGAACCTGCCGATGGCGGCGCGCCAGGGAAGCACCGGGGCGCTCGCCCGCCGGGTGTCGGAATATGAGCTGGTCCGCGACTTCTTCGCTTCGACGACCGTCGTCCTGGTCGTCGACGTCCTGTTCCTGTTCCTGTTCCTGATCCTCATCACGGTGCTCGCCGGCTGGCTGGTGGTCGTGCCGGTCATCGGCATCGTGGCGATGTTCGCGGCCGGGGTCAGCCTGCAACGGAGCATGGGCAAGGCGGCGGTCGACGCGCAGGCGGACTCGAGCCTCCAGAATTCCCTGCTGGTCGAATCGATCGCCGGTGCGGAAACCCTGAAGTCGGCGCGAGCGGAGGGCCAGATGCTCGGCCGCTGGCGCCGTTATTCGGGCATGTCCGCGACCACGCAGGAGCGGATGCGCCGGCTGACCGCGGTCGCCGTCAACCTGGCCGGCGTGTCGCAGCAGATGATCAGCGTCGGCCTGCTGATCGGCGGCTTCTATCAGTTCAACCAAGGCAACATGACGATGGGCGCGATCATCGCCATCATCATGCTCGCCGGCCGCGCCATCCAGCCGATCGGCCAGCTCGCCTTCCTGTTCACCCGCGGGCGGCAGGCGTTCGCAACGCTCGATTCGCTCCAGGAAATGATGGAGGTCGCCGACGAGCGGCAGTCGTCGATGCGCAGCATCATGCCGGAGATTCGCGCCGGCCACATCAAGCTGGACAATCTCGACTTCCGCTACCCGACCGCGGCGCGCGATGCGCTATCGGGCTTGAACCTCAGCGTGCGGCCGGGCGAGCGGATCGGCATCATCGGCCGAGTCGCATCGGGCAAATCGACCCTCGGCCGAGTCCTGTGCGGCCTCTACGAGCCGACCGGCGGCACCTACACGATCGACAGCCTCGACAGCCGCCAGTTCCACCCGCACCAGCTGCGCGAGGCGTTCCGCTTCGTCGGCCAAGATTCCGAGCTGTTCAGCGGCTCGGTTCGCGACAATCTGATGCTCGGCGCCGCCCAGGCGACGGACAACCAGCTGGTCGACGCAGTCGTCCGCTCGGGAGCCGACATCTTCCTGTCCCGCGACGCGGCCGGGTTCGACCTTGCCGTCGGCGAGCGCGGCTCGCAGCTGTCGGGCGGCCAGCGCTCGCTGCTGGTCCTTGCCCGGGCTTTGGTTTCGCCCTGCAAACTGCTGTTCCTCGACGAGCCGAGCGGGGCGATGGACACGCAGACGGAGCTGTATTTCATCGAGCATCTGAAGACGGCGCTCGCGCCCGACCAGACTCTGATCGTCGCCACCCACCGCCACAACATGCTCTCGATCCTCGATCGGCTGATCGTCATCGACTCCGGGCGGATCATCGCCGATGGACCGCGCGACCATGTCCTCGGCCATATCGGCAGCACGCCGAAGAAAGACACGAAACAATGACGTGCCTCGTAATTGCCCGCGGCCGACTGGCGCGCCGGTTCAGCCAATTGCGGGTCGAGGCGATCGGCTTCGCGGTGGTCATGCTGGCCGGGCTGGCGATCGGCCTGGTCGGGTTTCTGGCGCCGGCCGGAGCGGCGGACGACAGCGTCTCGATCCAGCTGACGCCGGCCAAGGCCGCGGCACTGGTCGCTGCAACGAGCGCATCCCCGGCGGAAAATCGCGCCGTGGGCGACGAAGCCAAGCTGATCAACGCGGCGCTCCCGTTCAGCACCGCGCCGGTCCAGGCCGCCCGCCCATTCGAAATCGCCGGCGACGACCTCGACCACCGCCGGGCGCTGCTGTGCCTGACTCAGGCGGTCTATTACGAAGCCGGGTTCGAGCCGATGCCGGGCCGCCGAGCGGTTGCCCAGGTCGTGCTCAACCGGATGCGCCACCCGGCCTTCCCGAAATCGGTTTGCGGAGTCGTCTACCAGGGATCGCGCTCGCCGGTCTGCCAGTTCAGCTTCGTCTGCGACGGTTCGCTGTACCGCGCCCCGGCGACCGGCGCGTGGCGCGATGCGAAGCTGATCGCTGAGGCCGCGCTTGCCGGCCATGTCGAAAAGCCGGTCGGCGCGGCGACCCATTATCACGCCAATTACGTGGCGCCGCGCTGGGCTCCGATGCTGACCAAGATCACGCAGCTGGGAGCGCACATATTCTACCGCTGGCCCGGCGCCTGGGGGCAGCGCGCCGCATTCACCGGCCGTTACGTCGGTGAACCGCAGGACCCGCTGGCGCTCCGGCCCCCGCTCCGCTCGCCGGTTCTGGCGGGATCAACCGAGCAGCTCGCAACGATCGCCGAAACGGCAGTGGAAGCCGGGCCGGCGGTCGCCCGCGCTGCCAACGACGTCGGCGGGCTCCTCGACGTGTCCAAGGGCTGGACTCTGACGATCCCGGCGCCCGACGAGATCGGGGCCGCCACCGCCAAGGCCCTCGCCGACCAGCGCGCCAGGGAGGCCGCGCCGGCCGTCCCGGTCGCGAGCAGCGCGGCGCCGGTCATAGCCTCGCGCTGACGGTCGAGCTGGAGTAAAGCGTAGCCATGGCAACTCTTCCGTTCGTGGGTCCGACCAAGCGCCAGCCGTTGACCGGCTCGCGCCTGATCATCGTCGCGTCGGCGATCGGCTTTGCATTGTTCATCCTGTGGGCGATGCTCGCCCAGGTCGACGAGGTGACCAGCGGGCAGGGCAAGGTGATCCCGTCGAGCAAGGCGCAGCTGATCCAGGCGGCCGAGCCGGCGATCGTCGAAGAGCTGCTCGTGCGCCCCGGGCAGCGCGTCCGCCGCGGCCAGCTGCTCGCCCGTCTCGACGACACCCAGAGCGCTTCCGAGCTCGGCCAGATCCAGGCCGAGACACAGGCCCTGTCGGCGCGTTCGGCGCGCCTCGCCGGCGAAGGCACGAGAAGTTCTACGGCCTGCGTCGGGGGCGATTGCGCCGACGAAGCGCGCCTCCGGCAAGTTCGTGAATCGGCTCTCCGCAGCCGCATCAGCGCGCTCCAGGCGAGCGCCGAACAGCGGCGCCGCGAAGCAACCGAAGCGCAGGCGACCATCAGCAGCCTGCAGGGCAGCCTGGCGCTGGCCCAGCGTCAGGTCGCGATGCTGGAGCCGCTGGCGGAGAAGAATATCGTCCCGCAGACCGAGCTGCTCAGCGCGCGGCGCGAAGCGAACGACTTGCAGGGGCGGATCGCGGCCGCTCGCGAGCAGCAATCGCGGGCGATGGCCGCCGTGCGTGAAGCCCAGGCCCAGGCCAGCGAGGCCGGCTTCAGCTTCCGGCAGGAGGCTCTCAACGAGCGCAGCCAGATCGAGGCAAAACTGGCGGTCAATCAGGAATCGCTGCGCGGCGCCCGCGGCCGGCTCGGTCGGATGGATCTGCGCTCACCCGTCAACGGAATCGTCAACGACCTCCAGGTGACGACCATCGGCGGCTTCGTTCAGGCCGGCCAGAAGGTGATGGAAGTCATCCCGATGGGCGACAAGCTGCTCGTCGAGACGCGGGTCAAGCCGAGCGACATCGCCTTCATCAAGGTCGGCGACAAGGCTCTGGTCAAAGTCACCGCTTATGACTTCTCGACGTATGGCGGGCTCGACGGGCGAGTCGTCCAGGTGTCGGCGGACTCGATCTACGACGAGGTCGAGCGGGAAGCCTATTTCAACGTCATCGTCGAAACCGACAAAAGCTATCTGCAGTCCGGGGACCGAAGGCTCCCAATCACGCCCGGAATGATGACCGACACGCAGATCATCACGGGGCGCAAGAGCATCCTCAGCTATCTGTTGAAGCCGGTCCTCAAGGCCCGCAGCGAGGCGCTGCGCGAGCGCTAGTCGGCTAGGGTCGTCGCCGCGGCCCGGACGGAGTGAGCGGCGCGATCGTCGAAGCCGCGACCGCAACCGTAGGCATCGCCCGGCGATAGCCGTGGGTCCAGGAGCCGCTGGCGGCGAAAGTCAGAACCGGCCGGTAGTCGCCGGGACGATCGGCATCGAGGATCGCATCAGTGCCGTTGTCGAGCACCAGCATGCGGCCGCCGGCGCGGACCACCAGCAGTGCGTGATCGGAGCGGCGAACGAGGTCCTTGGCGACGACCAGATACAGGTCGCGATCGGAAAAACCGGCGGCGCGAAGCATCTGCAGCTTGGCGATCGCATAATCCTCGCAGTCGCCACGGCCGCGACGGAGCGTATCGTTGGCTGCCGACCACAGATCCTCGCGGCCGTACTGGCGGGAGTCGTCGATGAACTGGACGCGCTGGTTGACGTAGCGATTGACCGCCTCGGCCTTGGCCAGATCCGAGTGTCCGCGAAGCGATGCCGAGTAAGCCGCGGCGATGCCGCCGACGGGCCGCCGGGCGACCGCTCGCCAGCGCCGGTCGAGGGACGTCCGGCCGACCGCGAGCGCAACGCTGCCGAACACGTCGGGGCGTCCGCTGGTGACCCCGGGACTGTAGCGGCTGGCTTCCTGAAGCAGGGCGTAACTGGAGGTTCGAACGCTGTAAGCCGCAGGCCGCAGCGGCTTGGGGGCGGGAACGCCCTGCTGCACGGCGAGAATGGCGGCGAGGCGGCTCGGAGCGCCGAGGATCGCTTCCGTCTTGGCTTGGCTGACCGAGCTGGGCTGCACAGCGACGGCCTGGGCCAGCGCGGGCGCCGGCGCGATGGCGACTGCAAGGGCAGCGGCAATGCGCCCGACGAGCCGGCTCGAGACGGTCTTTTTCATGGTCCCGCTTGTCGCAGGGCAAGGAGAAGACACGGCTAAAGAGCATGGTTAAGCCGGCGCTAACCATTGGCGAGACAAGTCCATTCTGGGCGCGACGGGCCGGTGCGCGGAAGGCGCCTAGCTGCTTCGGATTTCCTCTGCGCTCGGGTGCTGCCGCGGCGAGTCCGCGGCGAAGCGGCCCGAGAGCCAATGCTCGATCAACGCAGCGATCCGGTAACCCGCACGCCCGTCGCCATAAGGCAGGCTTGGGTTCGCCATCGCGGCCAGTGCGACGGGATCGCCGAGCAGGTCGCGGACCTCGGCGAGGATTTGGGCGGTGTCCGTGCCGACCAGCCGCATGTTGCCACTCCATATGGCTTCGGGTCGTTCGGTCTTCTCGCGAAGCACCAGCAACGGGACTCCGAGTGCGGAGGCTTCTTCCTGCACTCCGCCCGAATCGCTGAGCATCAGGTCGCAGTCGCGCATCATCGCAACCAGCCGGCGCTGGCTGCAGGGCGGCACCAGCGTGATCGCGAAGCACCCACCGAGCAGTCGCTCGATGGTCCCGGAGACGTGCGGGTTGGGATGCAGAACGACCTCGACGCTGGAGGTGCCCTCCTGCGCGAGCTGGCGCAGCGCCAGCGCTACCGAGGCGAGACGCTCGCCCCAATTCTCGCGGCGGTGGCAAGTGACCAGCAGCCGCGGCAGGGCGCGGTCGCAAAGGCTGGGCGGCGGAAGTTCGGCCCTCGTCTTCAACACCGCGTCGATGCCGGTGTTGCCGGTGACGAAGATCGCGCCGGCGACTCCCTCTTCGCGCAGATTGGCGGCGGCGAGCGCCGTCGGCGCGAACAGCAGGTCAGAGTGGGCGTCGATCGCGGTGCGATACTCTTCTTCCGGCCAAGGCATCGCCGAGTCATGGCTTCGAAGCCCGGCTTCGACGTGCGCGACGGGGACCGCGGCGGTGAATCCCGCCAGCGCCCCGCCGAGCGCGCTCGACGTGTCGCCCTGCACGACGAGCAGGTCGGGCGGCCGGCGCAATTGAGTCAGGACCGCCGCGGCCACGCTCTGGACGTGCGAATGAGGGTCCTGCGTCCCAGGGCAGTATAGCCGTGTCGCCGGATAAGCGCCGAGGCCATGGTCGACGGGGTCGAGGTCGGCATGCTGGCCGGTGAGGATCAGGCTTGGCCGCACATCGCGAGCCGCAAGCGCTCGGGCGACGGGGGCAAGCTTGATCGCTTCGGGCCTGGTGCCGATGACGAGCCTGATATCCGCGGAAAGCAGACTTCCCCCTAACTCGGCCGGGGCAACCTGCATCCACAATGGATGAAAGGCAAGCTATGTTAAGAAGTTGGCCTAGCGAAAGTTGTCGGCGTACGCCTGGACCTTGAGCTTCACCGGCTTGGCCGGGATGAGATGATAGTCGAGGTCGTGGCGGGTCGCGTAGGCGATCGCGGCTTCCTTGCTGTCGAAATTCAGCCGCACCTGGGGCTTGGTGTCCCTCGAGCCCGCCCATCCCGTCAGCGGGTCGGCGCGAAGAGGAGCCTCGCGCTCGAACTCGAGCAGCCAGCCGCCGGTGTTGGCCTTGCCCGACTGGGTGGTCCTGCGATCCAGCTCAGAAATGCGCGCGACGGTCATCGCCTCGCGAAGTGGCAAAGGCGAGGCGCACAATCAAGTGCGGCGCGGCGCAACCCGATTCACTTTCAGTAGGCGCGGGCGACCGCGAACTCGACGGCGTCGGTCAGCGCCGCCTTGGCCTTGCCCGCAGGAAACGGTCCGAGCGAGTCGATGGCCCGCCGCGCGTAATGGCGCGCCCGATCTATGGTGTCGGACAGCGCCTCGCTCGACCGGATCAGCGAAATTGCGCGGGCCAGGTCCTCGTCGGAGGTTCGCTCACCGGCAACCGCAGCCTCCCAGAACGAGCGTTCGGCGGCGGAGCCGCGCGCATAGGCGAGGATCAGCGGCAGGGTCATCTTGCCGTCGCGAAAATCATCGCCGACACCCTTGCCCATGGTCGTCGCATCGGACGCATAGTCAATGACATCGTCGATCAGCTGGAACGCGATGCCGAGATTGCGGCCGTAGCTTTCGAGCGCGATTTCCGCTTCGTCGCCGGCTTCCGCAATGACCGGCGCGATCCGGCAGGCAGCGGCAAACAGCGCCGCGGTCTTGGCGGCGATGATCTGCATGTACTGCTCCTCGCCGGTGTCGATCCGGCGCTGCGCGGTCAGCTGCTCGACCTCGCCCTCGGCGATCACCGCCGAGGCACGGCTAAGGATCCGAAGCACCTTGACGCTGCCGTCCTCGACCATCAGCTCGAACGCCCGGCTGAACAGGAAATCGCCGACCAGGACGGTTGCCGGATTGCCCCAGATCAGGTTGGCGGTACACTTGCCACGGCGCGTGCCGGATCCGTCGACGACGTCGTCGTGAAGCAGGGTCGCGGTGTGGATGAACTCGACCGCGGCGGCGAGCTTGTGGTGGCGGGTGCCTGAATAATCGAGCAGGTTTGAACAGGCGAGCGTCAGCATCGGCCGCATCCGCTTGCCGCCGCCCGCGATCAGATGGCCGGCAAGCTCGGGAATCAGCGCGACCTTGCTCTGCATGCGCTCGAGAATCACCGCATTGACGCCGTTCATGTCGGCCGCGACCAGGTTCATCATCGCGGCCAGCGATGGCTCGCGCATCGAACGCAGCGAATGGATGGTGGCGGTCACGAGCTGCCCACTAGCTGGTGAGGCTACGATTTCCTAGCCCGACGGGAGCGTCAGCCGGGCGAGCAGGCCGCCCAAGTCCTCGCTCGATTCGAGGGAGATCCTGCCGCCGTAGATTTCGGCGACGTCGCGGACGATCGCCAGCCCCAGGCCCGTGCCGGGCTTGCCGGTGGTGTCGAGCCGAGCGCCGCGGCTGAACAGCGACCCGCGGTCGGCGAGTGGAATTCCCGGGCCGTCGTCCTCGACCAGCACGTCGACCATGGCGCCGCGAGACTCGACGGTCACGAACACCCGGCCGCCCCCATATTTGGCGGCATTCTCGACCAGATTGCCGATCATCTCGTCCAAGTCCTGCCGTTCGACCCGGACCTGCGCCTCGCGGTTGCCGGCAATGTCGACGGTGACATTCTCGTACAATCGGTCGAGCGCCCGCTGCACGGCCTCGAGGCTTTCCCACACCACCGCGCGCGCCTGGGCCGACGCCCGGCGGCCGATCGCGCGCGCTCGGGCAAGGTGGTGGTCGACCTGGCGGCGCATCACCAGCGCCTCGCGGCAGACGGTGTCGGCGAGGTCGTGCGTCTGGGCGGTCGCCGCGTTGGTGATCACCGTCAGCGGAGTTTTCAGAGCGTGAGCCAGGTTGCCGGCGTGCCGCCGCGCTTCTTCGGCCTGAGCTTCGCTGTGGGCCAGCAGCTGGTTGATTTCCTCGGTCAGCGGCCGGATTTCGGTCGGGAACTCCTGCGAGATTCGGGTCTTCTCGCCCGAGCGGATCAGCGCCACCTCACGCCGTACGCGGCGCAGCGGCCACAGACCATAAACCGTCTGCAAGCCAGCCAGCACCAGCAGTCCGGCGCCGAGGACCGCGAAGCTCCAGAACAGGGTCGATCGCAGCTCGCGGATCTGCAGGTCGATGATCTCGCGCGAATGGGCGACCTGGAAACGCCAGCGCACCTCGGAGCCCGGCAGGATCGCGTCGCGCTCGGCGATGCGCAGCGGCTCGCCGGCAAACTCGTGGCTGTCATAGGTGTGGACGTTGACGTCGCTGTGCCGGCCGGCGACTCGCAGTCGGCGGTCCCACAGCGAGCGCGACGGGAAGGTGTCGGCGCCGGCGCCGCTGATCTGAAAATAGACCCCGGAATAGGGCTCGATGAAGCGCTGGTCGGCCGGCGGCCGGTTGAACCGCACTTCGCCATCGGGCCCGATCTCGGACGCGGCGATCATCGCGTTCAGGACATATTCGAGCTGGTCGTCGAAATTGCGCTCGATCGATCGGGTCAGCACCCGGTCGAGCGCGAAGCCGCCGAGCAGCAGCAGGACGATGATCCACAGCGCCGCGACGCCGGTCATGCGCCGGGTCAGCGACCCGATGCCGCGGCGGCTGGAACCCGCAGCCGCCGCCGTTACCGCGGCGGCGCTGTCGTTCAAGCGGGGTTGTCCTCGAGGCTGTAGCCGAGACCGCGGATGGTGGTGATCACGTCCGCCCCCAGCTTCTTGCGAATCCGCGTGACGAACACCTCGATGGTGTTGGAATCGCGGTCGAAGTCCTGGTCGTAAATATGCTCGATCAGCTCGGTTCTGCTGACCACCTTGCCCTTGTGGTGCATCAGGTAGGACAGGAGCTTATATTCCTGGGCGGTCAGCTTGACCGGCTCGCCGGCCTTGGTGACCTTGCCGGACCGAGTGTCGAGGCGAATGTCGCCGGCGATCAGCTCCGAAGAGGCGTTGCCGCTGGCACGCCGGATCAATGCCCGCAGCCGAGCGATCAATTCCTCGGTCTGGAAGGGCTTGGCGAGATAATCGTCGGCCCCGGCATCGAGGCCGGCGACCTTGTCCGACCAGCTGTCGCGGGCGGTCAGGACGAGCACCGGCATGCGCTTGCCCTCCTTGCGCCAGCGGTCGAGCACGGTCAGGCCGTCGACCTCCGGCAGGCCAAGATCGAGGATCACCGCGTCGTAGCTTTCGGTCGAGCCGAGATAATGGCCGTCCTCGCCATCGGTCGCCAGGTCGACGGCATAGCCGGCGCCTTCGAGGGTCGAGCGGAGCTGGCGCCCCAGATTCGGTTCGTCCTCGACGATCAAAACGCGCATGTCTGTTGGGGCTCCTAGCCGTTACCCGCGGTCAACCCGTACCATAGCGGATCGGTTGCGGCGCGGAAACGAGGCTGGGGATGCTGACGAAAAAGTCAATCGCGAGATTTGACTCTTCAGCGCTTGGATCGGCGCAGGATCCGGCCGGTGGCGGCGTCGACGTCGATCCAGATCACGCGGCCTCCGCGCATGAACTTCAGGCGATAGGTCTCGCCGTCGAATTCAGGCCCGAGATAGTCGGCCCCGTCCATGAACGGCATCACCCGGCGCTCGATCTTTGGCAGCGGCATCGAACGGCCCTGCTGGGTCGCTTCGAACGCACGATCCTGGTCGCGCGGCGGGTCGGCCAGCGCGGGGGAGGCGATCAGGCCAACGCTGAGCGCGGCCGGGAGGAGGATACGAAGCATCATCGAGCGAATCTCTTGGCGGGTGTTCTATCAGAAGCCATTGAATGCGCTATGAATGGTTGAGAACTGACTTATTCAGCCTCACCCCCCAGGAATCACCTCGCGTGACCTCGCCGCGCCGATTGACTAGGGGCGCGGAATGGCGGCTCCAATCCTCTCCTACGAGGGCCTCGGTCTGGTCCAGGGCGAGGGCTGGCTGTTCCGCGGCCTCGACGTCCATATCGGCCCCCGGGACCGGCTGGCGCTGATCGGCCGCAACGGGGTCGGCAAGACGACGCTTCTGAAGTGCCTCGCCGACCTGGTCGAAACCGACGAGGGGCGGCGCAGCATCGTTCCGGGAACCAAGGTGGTGCTGCTCGAGCAGGACCCGCGGATGGACGGGTCCGAGACGCTGTCCGAGTGGGTGCTGCACGGTGCCGATGCGCCTTCGCGCCACGGTGCCGAGGCCATCGCCCACCAGCTCGGGGTCGATCTGTCGCGGCCGGTCGCGACCGCCAGCGGCGGCGAACGGCGGCGGGCGGCGATTGCCCGGGCGCTGGGCCAAAAGCCCGATCTGCTGCTGCTCGACGAGCCCACCAACCACCTCGACCTCGCCGGCATCGAATGGCTCGAAAACTGGCTCGGCCGCTTCGCCGGCGCGTTCATCGTCATCAGCCACGACCGAACTTTCCTCGCCCGCCTGACCAAAAGCTGCCTGTGGCTCGATCGCGGCCAGCTCCGGCGAGCGGAGATCGGCTTCGGCGGCTTCGACGCGTGGACGGAGGCGGTTTACGCCGAGGAAGCGCGGGCGGCGGAGAAGCTCGACTCCAAGCTGAAGCTCGAGCTGCATTGGCTGCAGCGGGGGGTCACCGCTCGGCGGCGGCGCAACCAGGGGCGGCTGGCCAAGCTCCAGGAGTTGCGGGCGCAACGAGCGGCGATGCTCGGAGCGTCCGGGACCGCCAAGCTGGCGCTTTCCAGGGACGATGTGCGCTCGAAGACCGTGATCGACTCCGAGCAGGTCTCGAAGAGCTTTGGCGAGCGGCCGATCCTCCGTGATTTCTCGCTGCGCGTGCAGCGCGGCGACCGGATCGGCATCGTCGGCCCCAATGGCGCAGGCAAGACGACGATGCTCAAACTTCTGACCGGCGAATTGCAGCCGGACGTGGGCAAGGTGACGCTCGCCCGGACCCTGTCGGGTATCGTCATCGACCAGCAGCGTAAGCTGATGGAACCGACCAGGACGGTGCGCGACATCATCGCCCACGGCGGCGACTGGATCGACGTCCGCGGCCACAAGAAGCACATCAAGGGCTATCTCAAGGAATTCCTGTTCGATCCGTCCCTGGCCGACGCGCAAATCGCGTCCTTGTCGGGCGGCGAGCGCTCGCGGCTGCTGCTTGCCCGAGAGTTTGCACGCAAGGCCAATCTGCTGGTGCTGGACGAGCCGACCAACGACCTCGACCTGGAAACCCTCGACCTGCTGCAGGAGGTGATCGCCGACTATGACGGCACGGTTCTGATCGTCAGCCACGACCGCGACTTCCTTGACCGGACGGTGACGGTGACTCTCGGCCTCGACGGCTCCGGGCGCGTTGATATCATCGCCGGCGGTTACGAAGACTGGGCCAAGCGACGGTGCGAGGAAAGGATGCCGGCCCCAGGCAAGGATGCGAAGCTCCGTCCTGTGTCCGTTCCCGCTCGCGGGAGAGGAGGCAAGCTGACCTACAAGGACCAGCGCGACCTCGACCGGCTGCCGCAGGAGATCGAGCGACTGGAGGAGGCGATTGCAGTTGATGAGGCGGCGCTCCACGACCCCGACCTGTTCGGGCGCGACCCCAAACGCTTTGCGCAGCTCACCGAGCGGATCGCCCGCCATCGTGCCGAAAAGGACGCCGCCGAGCACCGCTGGCTCGAGGTCGCCGAGATGGCGGAGGCGTTGGCTCGCTAACTCTAGCTAACGGTCAGCTGGTACTGCTTGAGCAGATCGTAGAGCGTCGGGCGGCTGATCCCGAGCAGCTTGGCGGCGCTGGAAATGTTGTTGTCGGTGCGGCTCATCGCCTGGCGGATCGCTCGGCGGTCGGCGACCTCGCGCGCGGCGCGCAAATTGATCGTCGCCGGCGCTTCATCCGTGCCGCAGGGAAGATCGAGGTCCTCGGCGCCGATCAGCTTGCCGTCGGTCATGATTACCGCCCGCTTGATTCGGTTCTCGAGCTCGCGGACGTTGCCGGGCCACGGGTAGCCGTCGATCGCCGCGACCGCGTCGGGCGACAGCCCATGCACCTTGGGGTTCATGTCGCGCGCGAAGAGATTGACGAAGTGCCGCGCAAGCAGGACCGAGTCGCCGGGGCGCTCGGCCAGCGACGGGATTTTCACCACGACCTCCGCCAGCCGGTAATAGAGATCCTCACGGAACCGGCCCTCGCCGATCATCGCTTCCAGATCCTGGTGGGTGGCGCAGACGATCCGCGTGTCGACCGGGATCGGCTGGCGGCCGCCGATGCGCTCGATCACCCTCTCCTGGAGGAAGCGCAGCAGCTTGACCTGGAGCGCGAGCGGGATGTCGCCGACCTCGTCGAGGAACAAAGTGCCGCCTTCGGCCAGCTCGATCTTGCCGACATTGGCCTTGACCGCGCCGGTGAAAGCGCCGCGCTCATAGCCGAACAGTTCGGACTCGAGCAGGTTCTCGGGGATCGCGGCGCAGTTGATGGCGACGAACGCGCCGCCGCTTCGGCCGCTTTTCTCGTGGACCGCTCGGGCGAGCAACTCCTTGCCGGTGCCGCTCGCGCCCAGCAGCATCACCGACACGCCGGCCGTGGCGACGCGCTCAATCGTCTTGGCTACCTTCAGCATCTCCGGGGAGGCGCTGATCATCGAGCCAAGCACGGTTGCATCGCCATTCGCCTCGAGCCGCCGGTTCTCGGCTTCGATCCCGTGCAGATGGAAAGCGCGGGCGACGATCAGCCCGAGCTCGTCGATGTCGACGGGCTTCCTGTAGAAATCGTAGGCGCCGCACGCGACCGCTCTCAGTGCGCTCTCGCGGGCGCCATGGCCCGAGGCGACAATGACCTTGGTGTCCGGCTTCAGTCGGACCATCTCGGTCAGGGTCGCGAAACCCTCTTGCGTGCCGTCGGGGTCGGGCGGCAGGCCGAGGTCGAGCGTGACGACCGCTGGCTCGTGAACCCTAAGCGCCTCGATCGCCGACGCTCGGTCGCCGGCGACGACCACCTGATAGCCCTCGTAAGCCCATTTCAGCTGGCGCTGCAGGCCCTCGTCGTCCTCGACGACCAGCAGGACGGGAAGGTCGGATGCAGTGCTCATGCGCGTTTCCGTGTGGCGACGCCCGCCGTGTCGGCGACGAGCATGATGGTGAATGTGGTCCCCTGTCCGGGCCGGCTGTCGACGCTGAGCCGCCCGCCCATCGCGGCGATCAGCGAGCGCGCCTCGAACGAGCCGATGCCGAAGCCGTCGGGCTTGGTCGAAGCGAAGGGCTGGAACAGCCGGTTGCGGATGAAGTCGCCATCCATCCCGCAGCCCTGGTCGGCGATCCTGATCAGGACCGCGCCGTCCTGCTCGGCGACCCGGACGGTGACCGGCTTGCCGGGCGGGCTGGCTTCCACCGCGTTCTGAAGCAGATGGCCGACCGCCTGCTCGAGCCCCATCGGGTCGACCACCGCGCTCAGTGAAGCGTCGCCGAGCAGCCGGACGTCGCAGTTGCGGCGTTTGGCGGCGATCGCCGACGACAGGATCGGGCGCAACGCCGTCGGCTCGCTGCGCTGGGTGCGCTGCGCCGCTTGCGGCGAGAGCCGCGCGAGAAGCTCGTTCATCTTGCCGACCGAGCTTTTCAGGGTCGCGACCATGTCGCTTCGGAATTCCTCATTGTCGGCGTGGCGCTCGGCATTGCGCGACAGCAGCGACAATTGGCTGACGAGGTTCTTGATGTCGTGGAGGATGAAGGCGAAGCGCCGGTTGAATTCCTCGAACCGCCGCGCGTTGGACAGCGCTTCCTGGCCGTGGGATTCGGCCAGCGAGCTTGCTGCCTGGCGCCCGGCTGTGCGCAGCAGGTCGAAATCCTCCCAGTCGAGCGGCCGGCGGTAATCGGGCGCGGCCAGCAGGATCAGGCCGAACAGCCGGTCGTTGTGGATCAGCGGGACGCCCGCCCAGGCGCAGCCGTCCTCCGCGACCCATTGCGGGATTTTGATGCCGAGGTCCTTGGAATGGCCCCAGCGCTGGCGATAGGCGTCGAGCTCGAGAATCCGGCCGGCGGTCTCCACCTCTGTCCAGAATTCGCCGGCCGTCTCGAGGTCGCCCGCCGGCGGGTTTCGGCCGGGCCAGTTCCATGACGCGGCGGTGGTGATTTCGCCGGCCGAATCCTTGACCAGCAACAGCCCGCCGGGCGAGTCGACGATGTCGGCGAACGCCTTGATCACCCGCTCGGCGAGCGGCGGCGCATCGGCTCCCGAACGGCCCAGCGTGTCGGTAAAGCGCAGCCATTCGGTGCGATAGTCGTAGTGGTGCTCGAACAGATGCTTGGCAAGCTTCACCTTTGCCCAGCTGCGCGCGCTGGGGCTCGGCAGCAGAACCATGGCGCCGACCGTCATGACCGCGAGCAGAGCGACCAGGAGGTTGCCCGACCAGTCCCAGCTCGAGCCTCGAAGCGCGGTCGCAAGGACGGTCATCACGGCGAAATAGGCGCAGATCGCGAGCAGCGAGAGCGACTGGAAGGTCGCTGCCCGGGACAGCCGGATCCGCCACCCGTCTTCCTGCTTGGCGGCGAGGGCGAACAGCGGCCCGGTCAGGGTCACCGCTACGCCGCGCCAATCGAGCAAGCCGGACGCTGTCGCCAAGTCGAGGTAGAGGATCGTGTAAAGGTTGAGGTCGTAAATCCAGATCAGAGTCAGCCCAAGCATGACGAAGCGGATGGTCGGCCGGCTCGCCGGCGCCGCCTGGCCGTAGAGGTTGTGGACAAGGACCAGCGAGCCGGCGGCCGCAGTGATCCGAAGCAGGGTAGCGGTCTGCAGCAGCGCTCCGCTGTCGACGAACATCATCAGCGTGTCGGCGACCAGCTGCAGCCCGAATACGGCGGATACCGCGCCATAGACCAGCCTCACTCCGTGCTGGCGGTCGCCGCCGGTCGCCGACAGGCTGTAAAGCAGTGAGACCCACAACAGGTTGCGGGCGGTCTCGGCGTAGCTGACCAGGATGTCGCCGGCACTGATTGCCGACAACCATGCCCAGCAGCCGGTCATCGCGAATGCTCCGAGCAGCAGGCGGTGCCCCGGCTGGGTCGCGCCCGCGCCGACGCGCCAGATGAGCAGCGCGATGAACATCGACGCCGCGAGCGCATAGCTCCAGAACGGAATCAGCGCCTGCACGGCGGCCCAACTGTCAACTGCTCCGACATGGGCGCCAGTGTCGCTAAACTTTACAAAGAAATGCTGAAGGCTTCCGGAAACGGCGCTTTTTCACCATTGGGAGTGAGAGGTGGTCGAAATGAAAAAGGGGCGGATCGGGAACAGCGCGCTGGAAATTGCGCCGCTGGCGCTCGGCGGCAACGTGTTCGGCTGGACGGCCGACGAGCCCGCCAGCTTCGCCATCCTCGACGAATTCGTGGCTGCCGGCGGAAGCATGATCGACACCGCCGATGTCTATTCGGCGTGGGCGCCCGGCCATTCGGGAGGCGAGAGCGAGACGGTGATTGGCCGCTGGCTCAAGCGCAGCGGCAAGCGTGACAAGGTGGTGATTGCGACCAAGGTCGGGTTCATGGCGGGGCTCGCCCCCGAAACCATCGCAGCGGCGTGCGACGCGTCGCTCGAGCGCCTCGGGGTCGACTGCATCGATCTTTACTACCAGCACAAGGACGACGAAACCGTCCCACTGGCCGACAGCCTCGGCGCGTTCGACGAGCTCCGGCGGGCCGGCAAGATCCGGGCGGTCGGCCTGTCGCAATTCTCCGCGCCGCGGCTCGAAGAAGCGATGCGGGTCGCGAAGGCCGAGCGTCTCGAGCCACCGTGCGCGCTCCAGACCTGGTACAATCTCGTCGAGCGCGAGAAGCTCGAAGGGCCGCTGCTCGACGCCGCGGTCTCAAACGACCTCGGGATCCTGCCGTTCTACAGCCTCGCCAACGGCTTCCTCACCGGCAAGTACCGCTCGCGCGACGACCTCGGCAAATCGCCGCGCGGACTGCGCAACGCCGAATATCTCGAGGGGCGGGGAATGCGAGTGCTGGAAGCGCTCGACGAGATCGCCGCGGAAAACGGCGCCGCGCTGGCCACGGTCGCGCTCGCGTGGACGATGGCGCAGCCGGGGATCACGGCGCCGATCGCCAGCGCGACCAGCCTCGACCAGCTGCGCGAGATGGTCGCGTCACTGAACCTCGAACTGACGGCCGCCCAGATCGAGGGGCTCAACGCGGCGAGCGCCTAGCCCTTCTTGAGCACGTCCAGCGCGGCGAGCGTCAGCGCCTCGGTCGCCGTCGCAATCACGGTGTCGGCTTCGGGCGCCCAGAACGGGCTGTGCAGCGACGGCAGCTTCTGCGGGTTGCCCCCGGCCGCTTTCCATTTGTCCAGCGGAGTGCCGCCGACCCAGAAGATCAGGCTTTCGATCGACTTGTCGGCGAGCCAGTAGCGGCTGAAATCCTCGCCGCCCATCACCGCCGGAGTCTTGATCGCTCGCTGCTGCCCGAAGTGCTGGGTGAACAGCTCCAGCGCCCGGTTCGACAGTTTCTCGGTGTTGTAGGTGGCCGGCGTATATTCGGCTTCGCGGATGGTGACGACCGGCATCCGGTCATCGGGGATTCCGGCCGCGATCGCTTCGCCGCGAGCGATTCGCCTGATTCCGTCGAGCAGCAGCTTGCGGACCTCGGGCGTGTAGCTGCGCACCGTCAGCTGGAGCTTGGCCTCGTCGGAGATGATGTTGTGCTTGGCGCCGGCCTGGAAGCTGCCGACCGTCACGACCGCCGGGTTGGCCGGGTCGTTCTCGCGGCTGACCAGCGTCTGCAGCGTGGTGACGATCCGCGAGGCGAGGACGATCGGGTCCCGGGTCGTGTGCGGATAGGCGCCGTGGCCGCCGACGCCCCGGACGCTGATGTCGACGCTGTCGACGTTGGCAAGCGCGTAGCCGGGCGTCACTCCGATCACTCCGGCCGGGAGCGCCGCAGCGTCGTGGAAGGCGAGCACGTGGCTCGGTTTGGGAAAGCGCGTGTAGAGCCCATCGTCGAGCATTGCCTTGGCGCCCTCGCCGGTTTCCTCGCCCGGCTGGAGGATCATCACCAGCGTTCCCGACCATTGGTCCTTCATCGCCGCGAGGCGCCGCGCAGCGCCGATGAAGGCGCTCATGTGGGTATCGTGCCCGCACGCGTGCATCACCCCGGTTTCGACCCCCGAGCGGGCGACCGCCCGCACTTTCGACGCAAACGGCAAGCCGGTCTGCTCGACGACCGGAAGCGCGTCCATGTCGGCGCGCAGCATGAGCACCGGCCCCGGACCGTTCTTCATCACCGCGACGACGCCCGTCTTCCCGACCTTCTGCGTCACCGTGAAGCCGAGCTTCTTGAGCTCGGGCGCGAGCTTGGAGGGGGTGCGGGTCTCCTGCATCGACAGTTCGGGGTTGGCGTGCAGGTCGCGGTAAAGCGCCATCAGCGAGGGCATGTCGGCCTTGATCGCTTCGGACAGAGTGGCGGCGATGGACGTGGTTGGAAGGGTCATGGCGGCAAGGGCGAGGATCAGTTTTCGGGTCATCAACGCATGTCCTGGCTGTTTGGAACGAGCTCCATCACATCAATCCGCGATTCGAAATGCGGCCGCGGCATCAGCATCCGCCAGCGGTTCGGGCCGATCCGCTCGACGAAGCCGGCAACGTCGCGCTCCTTGTCCCGGCCATATTGCATCGCCCGGCGCTCGTCGCCAAGCACCAGCGTTCCGAGGAACACCTGGCGCAGCGCGTCGCCGGGAAAGATCAGCCCGACGTGGCGCTGCGAGCCGGTCAGCTTGGCGAACCCCTGGAGGTCGCGCTCCTGGCGGATCCGGCATGCGAACGGGGGGTAAGCGACATAATCAAGCAGCCCCGGCGACTTGGCGCCGAGCTTGATCACCCGGCAGCGGTAATTGCCATTGGGGATCGGCCCGCCGCCGAGCGCCGCGTCCGGCTCGAGAAGGACGCCTTCGCGGGCGACCGTCGCTGCGTGGCCCGAGGCGCGCGCGGCTTTGAGGCCGGCGACGAACGCGTCCCGCCAGTCGCGGAGGCGCTCCCGGTCGTCAACGGTCGCGATCGCCCGCCAGTCGCGACTCGGCGGATCGATGACGGCGCTGCTCGGCTGGAACGCCGAGCAGGCCGCGAGAGCCAGTGGAAGCAGCAGGACCGACAACGACCGCATACGGCGGCAAGTAGCGCGGTAACCGCTCGCCAACAACGCTTGCCTTCGGTACTTGTCCGCGGCCGGTAGCTCGGACATCATGCGGCTCTTCGAGGGGGAGTCGATGCGTATAATCACCGCGGCCTTGGCAGCTGCAATTGCAGCGTCAGCCTTTCCGGCAATGGCAGCTCAACAGCCCTCATCGACTGTGTCGGCCCAGGCCACGGAAAAGGCGCTTGACGCGATTGGCGCCATCGATACCGAGCGGCTGTTTGAGGACAAGTCGTATGCGCAGCAAATGCTGGTGCATGTTGAGACGGTAAGGCGGAGCAGCCATTATTCCGGCGACGGCAAGCTGCACATCGACCGATTGCGAATGCTCGCGTTGATCGGCTCCGGACAGGCGAAAGAGGCGTACGCACTGGCGACGCAGTTGGCAAAGACGGCGCCGGGCGAGTTCGACCTGCATTATTTCGCTTTCCTGCTGGCGGTCGAGACCGGTTCGGAGAGGGCGCTCGACGAGCTCGAGTTCGCTGACCGCTCAATTGCCTCCAAAGACGATCGAGCGAGGCTCGTGGAATCGATCGACAGCGACACAGTTCAGCGATTCCGCCAGCGCTTCTATCAACCCAAGGACAAGGCGAGAATCGCCCGGTCCGCGCAAGTGCTGCTCAATCTTGGCTGGCCCGGACCCAACAAGCTCGAATTCATCGATGCGCTGCGGATGGAGCTCGCTGAGGTGCATCTGGAAAAAGGCGATATCGCCCGTGCGAAGCCGCTGGTCTTCGCGGTCCAAAGCACAAGGCCAGTTCTTCAAATCCTAGTCTCCCGCAAATGGGACCCAGTGCGCGACTCCGGCGATTCACACGAGCGGCTCGCGCAGGCCATTGCCGCGTCCGACGAGGCTTCGGAAAGAGCCCTGTTGGCAGTGCCGGACGATCCCGAGATCCTGCTTCTGCGCGCCCAGTTCCTGCGGTCGGTTGGCAAGAGCGCAGAGGCGCTCGAGCTCCTCCTGCCGAAAGCCGAAAATCTGGAGTGGGTGAAGGAGCAGGGAGAAAATGGCTTCTGGGTCGTCAACGAAGCCGCTTACGCTCTCGTCGACTTGAAGAGAGAAAAGGATGCTGTCTCCCTGATGCAGAAGCTGCTTGCGCTCGGGTTGCCTGAAAACCCCTCGCTGATCAGCATGGCCATCAACAGCGTCGGCATCATGGTCGACGCCGGGGACTTCAAGGGAGCGTCCGAGTATGCGGTGACGCTTGCTACCAAAGAAGCCGACTACGCCAGCCCATATGGGCTAATGTGGATGTGGGAGGGTGCGGTGTGCGGCTACTCGTTTGGCGGCAACCCGCAAGCCGCTCAGCCTTGGCTGGTGAAGTTGAAGGCAAACGAGAAGGACAATCGCGCAGCTCTTACGCGCGCATTGCTCTGCGCCAATGACACCGATGGGGCGGCGGCGTCGTTGATCAGACGGCTCGAAGGCGACGCCGCCGACGACGCGCTGATTGCCCTCCAGGACTACTCCGCCGGTCCTGACCTGCCGGCGACGAAGAGGACTCTCGAGACTCGCATGCGGGAAATCGTCCTGAGGCCGGATGTACAGGCCGCGATCGCCAAGAAAGGCCGGGTAATGAAGGTCCCGCTGTCGCGGATCTATTGGGGTTTGTTCTAGGGTTCTACTCGCGCGCATCATTGCGCCGTCCAGCCTCCGTCCATGCTGAGGTTGGCGCCGGTGATCGAAGCGGCCTCCTCGCGGCACAGGAACAGCGCCAGCGCGGCCACCTCTTCCGGGCTGACGAACCGCTTGGTCGGCTGGGCGGCGAGGAGCACGTCGTTCATCACCTGCTCGCGGGTCAAGTTGCGCGCCTTCATCGTGTCGGGGATCTGATTTTCGACCAGCGACGTCCACACGTAGCCGGGCGAGATGCAGTTGACGGTGACCCCGTCGCGCGCGGCCTCCAGTGCGACCGTCTTGGTAAAGCCGGCAATGCCGTGCTTGGCGGCGACATAGGCCGACTTGTTGGGGCTGGCGACGAGGCTGTGCGCCGAGGCGGTATTGATGATCCGGCCCCATCCCTTGTCGCGCATCGCGGGAAGCGCGAGCCGGGTCGTGTGAAACGCCGCCGACAGGTTGATGGCGATGATCGCGTCCCATTTGCCGGGCGGAAAGCTCTCGACGGGCGAGACATGCTGAATCCCGGCATTGTTGACCAATATGTCGGGCGGCCCGAGCTCGGCCGAGCAGCGGGCGATCATCGCCTCGATCGCGGCAGGGTCGGACAGATCGGCGGAGTCGTGGAGCGCTCCAAGCTCCTCGCACAGCCGCTCGATCTCGCCTGCATCGCCGAAGCCGTTGAGCATCACCGCGGCGCCCTCGGCGGCCAGTGCGCGGGCGATCGCCAGCCCGATGCCCGAGGTCGACCCGGTGACCAGCGCGACCTTGCCTTCGAGAATCATCGCTCCTCCTTGTCCTCACGTCCTTGTCCCGGGCAAGCCGATTTGCAACCGCCATGGCGGCTCGCGCATTGGAAGGGCTCAACCGGAGGCAGGCTGATGCGGCTCGGCGACGACGGTAGCGACAATTTCATAGATCGGACGGGTCGCGGCGGTTTCGGTTTCGGCGGTGGCGGCGGGAACATGCTCGGCTGCTTGTTGCCGCTGGTCGCGAGCCGCTTTGGGATGGTCGGAGTCCTCATCCTGCTGCTCGGCTATTGCGCCCTGAGCTCATTGGGCGGCGGCGGTGGGCTGCTTGGCGGCGGCGGTGAACCGACCCCGAGCGCGCCGTCAGGCCAATCGACGCTGAGCGCGGAGGATCGCAGGCTGTTGTCCAATACCCTGCTGTTGACGGAGCGCGTCTGGGGCGATCTGTTTCAGCGCTCCGGCCGGACCTACCAGGCACCCGAGATGGTGGCCTATTCCAACACCGGTCAGTCGGGCTGCGGGGTGGCACAGGCAGCGATGGGACCCTTTTATTGCCCGACCGACCAGCGCATCTACATCGATCCGCAGTTTTTCGACGAGCTGAGGCGCCGCTTCGACGCTCCTGGTGACTTCGCCCAGATTTACGTCATCGCGCACGAAGTCGGCCATCACATCCAGAATTTGGACGGCACGCTCGATAGCGCGCAGCAAGCGCAGGCGCGTGCGAGCCGAACTGAAGGAAATCAAATTCAAGTTGCGATCGAGCTTCAGGCCGACTGCTACGCAGGCGTGTGGGCGGCCAACGCACGCGACTCGCAGGGGTCGCTGCTCGAATCCGGCGACATCGAAGAGGGCATGCGGGCGGCCGAGGCGATCGGCGACGACACGTTGCAAAAGCAGATGCAGGGTCGCGTCGTTCCGGAGAGCTTTACGCACGGCACCGCGGCCCAGCGCCAGGCCGCGCTCCGCCGTGGGCTGGAGACTGGCGACCCGGCGGCCTGCCAGTTCTAGAGCTTGACCAGCATCTTGCCGATGTTGGCGCCCTCGAACAGTCCGAGGAAGGCTTCGGGCATGCGCTCGAGGCCTTCGACGACCGTTTCCCGCGACTTGACCTGGCCGCTGGCGATCCAACCGCCCATATCGCGGTAGAAGTCGCCCATCCGCGGCAGATAATCGGTGTAGATGAACCCCTGCAGCCGGATGCGCATGGCGATGATCCGCATGATGTAGCGAAGCGCCGTCGGCTGGCCGCTGTTGTAGGCGTCGATCATGCCACAGATCGCGAAGCGGGCGTTGCGGCGGGCGAGGGCCAAGGCGGCGTCGAGATGGTCGCCGCCGACATTGTCGAAATAGACGTCGATTCCGTCCGGAGCAGCCGCGGCGAGCGACTTGACGATTGACCCCGCGGTGTAATCGACGACCGCGTCGGCGCCGAGCGAGCGGACGAAGTCGCACTTGGCTGGCCCGCGCGCCGAACCGATGACCGTCATTCCGCTTGCCTTGGCGATCTGGACGACAGCCGAGCCGACCGCGCCCGCGGCGGCCGAAACGAAGACGATGTCGCCCGCCTTGGCTGAGGCGGCGTCGAGGAGCCCGAAGTAAGCGGTTCCGCCGGTCAGCCCGAGGTTGCCGAGGAACGCCTGCGGCTCGACCCCGAGGTCGGGGAGCTTGGTCGCGGCGGAGGCGGGCAACACCGCTTCGTCGCGCCAGCCCGCCATGTGGACCACCCGGTCGCCCGGCTGCAGCCCGGCGGCCTTGGACTCGACCACCTCGCCGACCGCGCCGCCCTCCATCGGCGCGTCGATCGCGAACGGCGGCACATAGCTTTTCACGTCGTTCATCCGACCCCGCATGTACGGGTCGACCGACAGCCAGCGGTTGGCGACGCGCACCATTCCGTCCTCGAGCGGCGGCAGCTCGATCGTCTTCAGTTCGAAATTGTCGGCCGTGGGCAGCCCTTGCGGGCGGCTTTTCAGGTGCCAGGCGCGGGGCATCACCATCTCCTCTCGGCATCGCCGCCGTAGCGCCGGCGGCGGGCACAAGAAAGGCCCGGCC
>NZ_JACCSU010000013.1 GCF_013812825.1 Sphingomonas sp.
ACCTCGAGCGGCGGCACGTCGGGCGGTGGCACCTCCGGCGGCGGCAACTCGGGCGGCGGCGGCGGCTCAACGGGCGGCGGCGGCTCGGGCGGCAACGCCTGAGCGTTACGGCGCCTGAGCTGCAGTCAGTGACCGTGGCTCAGGCGGCCTGTCCGGCGAACTGCAATTTGGCGAGGCTCGCGTAGAGGCCGTTCGCGGCCGACAGAGTTGCGTGCGTCCCTTCCTCGACGATTCGCCCGCCGTCCATGACGATGATCCGGTGCGCGGCCCGCACCGTCGCCAGGCGGTGCGCGATCACCACCGTGGTGCGGGTCTGCATGAGCCGCTCGAGCGCTTCCTGGACCAGCCGCTCGCTTTGAGCGTCGAGCGCCGATGTCGCTTCGTCGAGCAGCAGCAACGGCGAATCGCGCAGCAGCGCGCGGGCGATTGCAATGCGTTGGCGCTGGCCGCCCGACAAACGCGCTCCGCCCTCACCCAGGAAGCTGTCGTAGCCGTCCGGGAGCTGGGCGATAAATTCATCCGCGTTGGCCGCCTGGGCGGCTTCGTGGATCTCGTCGTCGCTCGCGTCCCACCGGCCGTAGCGCAGATTGTCGCGCGCCGATGCTGCGAACAGCACGGTTTCCTGCGGGACGAAGGCGATGCGCTCGCGAATCGCCGCGGGATCGGCATCGCGCAGATCGACTCCGTCGAGAGTCACTCGGCCTTCCTGCGGATCGTAAAAGCGCAGCGCGAGCTGGAACAGGGTGGACTTGCCGGCGCCGGACGGACCGACGACCGCGACGGTCTCGCCGGGAGCGATCGCCAGGCTGAGCTCGTGCACCGCCTTGTCATCCGGGCGAGTGGGATAGAGGAAGGTCACCTGGTCAAAGCTGAGCGCACCTCGCGCGGGCTCGGGCAGGGGCACCGGATTTGCGGGCGCGCGAATCTCCGTCCTCTCGCGCATCAGCTCCTCGATCCGGCCGGCCGCGCCCGAACCGCGAAGCAGGTCCCCGTAAACCTCCGTCACCGCCCCGAAGGCGCCGCCGACTAGCACTCCGGTGAACACGAACGCGGCGATCGTGCCGCCCGTCATCCGCCCCGCGGCGACATCGATGGCGCCTTCCCACAGCAGCAGGACGATCGACCCGAACACCAGGGCGATGATGGTGAAGGTCATCACCGCGCGCATCGAGAAGCGATGGCGCGCGACGGTGAAAGCATTCTCGACCGCGGTCCGGAAGCGGCCGAGCTCGCGTTCCTCCTGCCCGAACGCCTGGACGACCTTCATCGCGCCGAGCGTCTCGGAGACCGTCGAGCCGACGTCGGCGATGCGGTCCTGCGACGAGCGGCTGAGGCTGCGGATCCTTCGGCCGAAGAAGATCACCGGCCCGAAAACGAGCGGCAGGCCGATCACCAGCATTCCCGCGAGCTTGGGCGACAAGGCGAACAGATAGATGATTCCGCCGATGCCGGTTGCGAGGTTTCGCAGCGCGATCGACACGCTCGAGCCGACCACCTGCTCGAGGATCGCGGTGTCGGCGGTGAGCCGCGAGGCGATCTCCGACGGGCGGTTCTCTTCGAAGAAGCGCGGCGGCAAGGTCAGCAAATTCTCCTGCACCGCGACGCGCAGGTCGGCGATGGTCCGCTCGCCGATCCACGAGACGAAATAATAGCGGAGCGAAGTCGCGGCGGCGAGCACGACGACGATCATCAGCAAATACTCAAAGGCGGTCCCCACCGCCTCGGCGCTCGCGCCGTCGGAGCCGAAGCCCCGGTCGATCACTCGTTTGAAGCCGTAGGGAATGGCCAGTGTCGCCGCCGACGACAGGACGAGGAAAAACGCCGCCGCGGCGATCTGCAGCCGGTATTTGGACGCGTAGCGCCAGACGAGCCGCAGATTGCCGATCTTGCGGGTTTCTTCAGGCTGCTTTTCGGATTTCGACCCCATCGCCGCGGGGCCTAGCAGTGTGGCGGGCCGGCCTCAATCAGGGCTGAATTGCCGCAATGCAGCTTGCGCACTGCAGCATCCGCCTTGCCTCGGGGGGCATGGAGCGCCACATGGCTCCTTCCAGCGCCAATTTTTCCCCGAGGTCCGATGCTCTACGACGCCTACGAAGTGCAGCGTTCCTTCTTCGCGGGAGCGAGCAGGCTCGCTGGAATGGGCGCCGGGTGGCTCAATAATCCCGCCAATCCGCTGTCCTACAGCTCGATGGGCCCGGTCGTGGCGGCCAGCCTCGACGTGTTCGCGCACGCGGCGGCGCTGCGCGGCAAGCCCGAGTTCGGGCTCCATTCGACGACCGTCGGGCGCAAGACCGTGCCGGTCCGTGAGGAAATCGCCGTCTCCAAGCCATTCGGTGACCTCAAGCACTTCGTTCGGGCGGGAGCTCCGGCAAGCCATCCCAAGCTGCTGATCGTCGCGCCGATGTCCGGCCACTTCGCGACGCTCCTGCGCGGCACCGTCGAGCGGCTGCTTCCGCGCCACGACGTCTACATCACCGACTGGAAGGACGCGAAACTGGTGCCGTTGTCGGACGGCAGCTTCGATCTCGACGATTATGTCGATTATCTGATCGAGTTCCTCGAGGCGATCGGTGAGTCGGGCGGCGAGCGGCCGCACATGCTCGCCGTTTGCCAGCCCGCCGCGCCGGCGTTCGCGGCGACCGCTCTGATGGCGGCGGACAAGAACCCCTGGCGGCCCAGGTCGCTGACGATGATGGGCGGGCCGGTCGACACTCGCCAGGCGCCGACCGCGATCAACACGCTGGCGACGCAGCGGCCGCATGCCTGGTTCGAGAACAACGTCGTCGCGACCGTGCCGATGATCTACCCGGGCGCGGGGCGCAAAGTGTACCCGGGCTTCCTGCAGCTCGCCGGATTCATGAGCATGAACCTTGGCGACCATTTGGTCAGCCACTGGGAGATGTTCAAGCATCTCGTCGAGGGCGACGAGGAAAGCGCCGACGCGACCCGTGCTTTCTACGAGGAATATCGCTCGGTCAGCGACATGAGCGCGGAATTTTATTTGCAGACGGTCGACGTGGTGTTCCAGCGCCACCTGCTGCCCGACGGCAAGTACGTCCATCGCGGCACGCGGGTCGATCCGGCGGCGATCCGCGACACCGCGCTGCTGGCGATCGAAGGCGAGCGCGACGACATTTCGGGGCTTGGCCAGACCCGAGCCGCGCTCGACATCGCCAAGCGTCTTCCGGCGTCGAAGAAGAAATATTTCATGGCCAGAGACGCGGGTCATTACGGCATCTTCAACGGCCGCAAGTGGCGCGACAATATCGCCCCGGTGGTCGAGAAGTGGATCGCGCATAACAACTAAACTACTGTCGGGGATTGAAAATATTGCCTTGGCCACCATTTTCTTGCGATTGGCTCAACAATCGAAAGGAGGTGGTCTGATGTCTCATTGTCGAATGCCGTTCGCGGCGAAATTGGTGAGCGCAGCCTCCGCGGGGGTTCTCGCTTAACGATTTTCAGGCCGCTTCACGGCTGACAATGGAAAGGCCGTCCGGGTTCCTGCCCGGGCGGCCTTTCGCTATGTCCAGCGCTCGGCGTCGGAGAGCGCCGCCTCGACCATTTTCGCCCAGGTTTCGGAATCGCCGGCTGCGGCCATCCGCTCGTCCGGCTCGCGCATGGTGTGGAGGACCGCCAGCGCCTGATTGACGTGCTCGCGCCAGACGAGGTCGATCTTGTCGGCGGCGGACGGGTCGCTGCCTTCCGCGTTGCTGCTGTGCGCGGCGCCGGCGAGGACTCGGGCAATGCGCTCGACCAAAGGCTGCTCGGAAACGGGCATGTACATGTCCTCCTGCTTGCAGGTTCAACCCGCTTGCCGCCGTTTGGGTTCAAGCAGGCGCCTGAGAAGCCGGCGCGCGGCGAGCACCAGCCACAGCGACAGGATGACGAGGATGGCCGCGATCAAGGCGGCGGCGATCGGGTTGGCGATGGCCAGGGCGAGCAGGCCCGCGGTGGCGACGTCTTCGCCGGTCGAGACGACGACGTTGGAATAGGGCTCGGGGCTGGCGTTGACGAGCGTCCGGGCGCCAGCCTTGCCAGCATGGGCGGTGAACGCCGCGGCGCCGCCAAGCAGGAAGCTCGCGACCTGCCAGGCGGGGTCGCCGGCATCGATGACCGCCAGCGACAGCAAGGCTCCGCCGATCGGGCGGACGAAGCCGTGCACCGAGTCCCAGGCGCTGTCGACCCAGGCGACCTTGTCGGCGAAGAATTCCGCCACCGCGCCCGCCGCGGCAATCCCGAGCACCCAATTGTTGGCGAGAACGTCGAGCCCCTCGAGCCGCTCGGGCAGGTCGATCCAGCCGAACTTCATCGCCAGCCCGGTGGCGAAGGTCACGAGATAGAGCCGCCAGCCGGCGAGCAGGCTGAGCGACGAGGCGAGGGCGATGAGCTCGATTGCGTTCATTTGGGCTATAGCACCTCGAACAGCCCGGCCGCGCCCATGCCGCCGCCGACGCACATGGTGACCACGACATGCCTGGCGCCGCGGCGCTTGCCTTCGATCAACGCGTGGCCGGTCAATCGCGCGCCGCTCATTCCGTACGGATGGCCGACCGAGATCGCGCCGCCGTCGACGTTCAATTTGTCGTCGGGGATTTTGAGCTTGTCCTGGCAATAGAGCACCTGGACCGCGAACGCCTCGTTCAATTCCCACAGGTCGATGTCATCCACCGTGAGGCCGAATCGGCCGAGCAGCTTGGGCACCGCGAACACCGGACCGATGCCCATCTCCTCGGGCTCGGTCCCGGCGACCGCCATGCCGAGATAGCGGCCGAGCGGCTCGAGCCCGCGCTTTTGGGCCAGCGACGCCTCCATCACCACGCTGACCGACGCCCCGTCACTCAGCTGGCTGGCGTTGCCCGCGGTGATCAATTTGTCGGGACCGCGCACCGGCTCGAGCTTGGCCAGGCCCTCGAGCGTCGTGTCGGGGCGGTTGCCTTCGTCCTTGTCGAGAGTGACCTCGCGCATCGACACTGCGCCGGTTTCCTTGTCCTTCACCGCCATGGTCGCGGTGACCGGGATGATCTCGTCGGCAAAGCGGCCCTCGGCCTGGGCGGCGGCGGTGCGCTGCTGCGAGCGCAGCGCATATTCATCGCAGCGCTCGCGGCTGACGGAGTAGCGGTGGCCGACGATCTCGGCGGTGTCGATCATCGGCATGTAGACGCCGTTGTGCATCGACAGCAGCTCGGGGTCCGGCCCCAGGCGCATTTCGCCGGTCTGCACGAGGCTGATCGATTCCACTCCGCCGGCGACGACCACGTCCATGCGGTCGACGATCACCTGTTTGGCGGCGGTCGCGATCGCCATCAGTCCCGACGCGCATTGCCGGTCGATCGAAATTCCGGCGACGGTCACCGGAAGCCCGGCCCGAAGCGCGGCGGTCCGGCCGATGGTCGTCTGGACGCCCTGCTGCAGCGCCGCGCCCATGATCACGTCGTCGATCTCCGCCGGGTCGAGTTTCGCCCGCTCGACGACCGCCCGGATGGGATGGGCGGCGAGCGTCGGCGACGGGGTCGCGTTGAAGGCGCCGCGGTAGGCCTTGCCGATCGGGGTGCGGGCGGTCGCTACGATGACGGCGTCGCGGGTGGGCATCTCAATCTCCTCGGACGAACAGCAAGGCGAGCCACTGGGCGGTGAGCGCGGGCTTGTCCGCGTGCTCGATCTCGACGGTCACCGAGTGGCGAACGAGGATTTGCCCCGGCGCCTTGTCCTCGACCGAGTCAAGCGTGAAGCGGCCGCGGATGCGTTGTCCGGCCCGCACCGGGGCGACGAAGCGCACCCGGTCGAGGCCGTAATTGACGCTCATCCGGAGGCCGTCGGGGACCAGCATCGCGTCGGCTCCCATCCGCGACAGCATCGACAGGGACAGAAAGCCGTGGGCGACGGTGCCGCCGAACAGGGTCTGCCCGGCCGCTTGCGCATCGACGTGGATGAACTGGCGGTCCTCGGTCGCCTCGGCGAAAGCATCGATCCGCGGATGGTCGATGGTCAGCCAATCCGAAACCCCGATTTCGGTGCCGATGCGGGAGCGGATTGCATCGAGCGAGGCGGTCGGCATCAGCGTTTGGCCGCCGGAGGCGCGTAGGGCATGACCAATGTGCCGTCGGGCGCGGCGGTGAAGGTCGTCTGCGTCGGGTAAGCAAACTCCACGTCGTTCAGAGCGAACATGCGCATGAGGCCGGTGACGATCGCGGTTCGGTCGCTGGCGACGACATCCGGGTCGGTGGTCGCGGAATCGAAGATCAGCTCGAAATCGATGCTCGAGGGTCCAAAACCGAGGATCGCGCAGCGCACCAGGGTGCAGCCGGAGCGATTGGCGACGACGCTTCGGGCGAGCTCGGGGACCCGCTCGAGAAGCTCCGGAGGGGTCTGATAGACGAGGCCGAAGGTCAGCGTCGTTCGGCGGCTGTGGCCGGCGGCGTAATTGTGGATCTCCTGTTCGAGCAGCTTGGTGTTGGCCATCACCAGTTGCTGGCCGTCGAGCGACCGCAGACGGGTGGTTTTCAGGCCGATCTTCTCGACCGTGCCGACGCTTTGCCCGTAGCGGATGGTGTCGCCGCGCCGGAACGGCCGGTCGATCAGGATCGCGAGGGCTGCGAACAGGTCGGAGAAGATGCCCTGAGCGGCCAGGCCAATGGCGATTCCGCCGATTCCGAGCCCGGCGATCAGAGCGGTGACGTTGACCCCGACATTGTCGAGGATGACGATGATCGCGATCGCGAACAAGGCGACGCTGACCAGCACCCGGATGATCGTCATGGCGTTGGCGAGCGTGCTCTCGCCATCATCGTCGCGGGCCCGGCGCCCGATGACTCCAAGGATCAGCTCGCGCGCCCAGACCGCGCCCTGGAACGCGGCGGCGATGATGAACAAGATGTCGGCGAGCCGGCCGATGCGGGGTGGCACGACGGCGAAGGTGACGACGATGTCCAGCGCGGCCGCGATCATGAAGAAGACGCTGGTCTTGACGAGCACCCGGCCGATGATGCCGCGCCAGCGCGTGCACTCGGGGTCGCTCGCGGACATCATTGCGCCGATGCCACGAAGGACCAGCATGACGGCGACGATGCCGGCCGCGACCGCAAGGCCGGTCGGCAAGTCGTCGCGGTTGGCCTCGAACCACCGCGCTATCGCTTCGATCGTCCCGCGGCCCGAGCCGACCGCTTCGCCTGAATTGCGGGTGATCGCCATTGCGGCCCCATGGCGAGGAACGGGGGGTCGATCAAGCGCGGGCGTTTGTCTTTCGCTTGCGGGCGCTGGCGGTCAGAAACTTGCACAGCCCGACTTCGGCCGACGAAAGCCACTTGCGCGAGCGAGGACGCTCCATCCCCTGCAAGGCGCCGCGGGGCCGCTCCCTGGCGGCCTCGACCAGCGCCGGGTGAACGTAGGATTTGCGGCTGATCGCGACGGTGTTGCCGAGCGCCTCGGCGACCGGCTCGATCATCGTGTTGACGCTGACCTTCTGTTGCTCGCCGGCATCGAGCAATTGCTCGAACGCGATGACGCTCGCGCCCCAGGTGCGGAAATGCTTGGCGGTGAACTCGCCGCCGGTGGCTTCGCGGATATAGTCGTTGACGTCGGCCGACGAAATGGCCTGGGGTTCGCCGTCGCCGTTCACATATTGGAACAAGGCCTGGCCTGGCAGCTCCTGGCAGCGGCGCACGACTCGGCCGAGCCGGCGGTCGGTGATGGTCACCTCGCGGACGATGCCGTGCTTGCCGGCAAAGCGCATCTTCAGCTTGTTGCCACTTCCCTTGATGTGCCTCTGGAGTAGCGTGGTCGCGCCGAAGCTCTTGTTCTGCTTTGCATATTCCTCGTTGCCGACCCTCAGATATTGGGTGTCGAGCAAGCGGACGACCGCGGCCAGCACGGCCTCGCGGTTGAGCTTGCGCTGGTTCAAATGCTTTTCGACGGTTCGGCGAAGCTTGGGGAGCTTCTTGCCGAACTCGACCAGCCCGGCGAATTTGCTCGCCTCGGCGTTGGCGCGGAAATTGGGGTGGTAGCGATACTGCTTGCGGCCGCGAGCATCGATTCCGGTCGCCTGGAGATGGCCGTTGGCGTCGGCGCAGAACCAGGCGTTGGTGTAGGCGGGCGGAAGGCCGATCGAATTTAGGCGCTCGATGGTCTCGCGGTCAGTGATGCGTTCGCCTTTTTCGTCGAAATAGGCCCAGTAGCGGCCCATCCGCTTGCGCGTGTAGCCGGGTTCGCAATCGCTGCTGTGGCGCAGCATCAGTTGTGCTTTTCTTCGCGCATGGGCCGGCATAAGCGAGTGGTGGCTGCAACGGTTCCTGTAAAGGCTTGGGGAGGCTGCGATTCCGGCGATCGCGGATTCGAAAATCCTGATCATGGCGACCGACGGCTTCGAGGAGTCGGAGCTGTTCGGGCCGCGCAAGATCCTGATGGACCGCGGAGCCGAGGTCCGGCTCGCCTCGCCGTCGGCGGCCCCGATCCAGGCGACCGTCAGCGACGATCCCGGCAAGGTCGTCCGGCCTGACCTGACGATCGCGGAGGCGAGCGCGGGCGATTTCGATGCGCTGCTGCTGCCGGGTGGAGTGCGCAATCCCGACTCGCTTCGCGCCGATGCCGGGGCGGTCGCCCTGATCCGCGCCTTTGACGACGCCGGCAAGCCGATCGCGGCGATCTGCCACGGGCCGTGGCTGCTGGTCGAAGCGGACCTGCTCCGCGGGCGCCGCGCAACCTGCTGGCGCTCGATCCGCACCGATCTTGCGAACGCCGGCGCGAGCCTCGTCGATCAGCCGGCGGTGACCGACGGCAATATCGTCACCAGCCGCAAGCCGGAGGACGTCGCGGCGTTCACGGAGGCATTGATTGCGCTCATCGAGCGCTAAGCGGCTGGAAACCTATTTCCGCTAGTCCGGCAGCCGATGGAACGGGCGAGCGACGACAATCCGGTCGAATGGGCCGCCGATATCGCGGCTGCAACGGCGTTCGCGGCGTCGGTCGGCTTTGCGGCCGGCGCGGCGGGCGTCGACGCCGCGGCGACGATCGCAGCCGCCGTCGGGGCGTCCCTCATGGCCGTTGCCGTCCTGAGAAGCGTTTCGGCCGGCAACCTTGTCCATGATCTGCCCGCATTCGAGCCGGTGCCGCTCGAGATCGGCCAAGAAGCCGCCGACGAGCTGGTGCTCGATGACCGGCTGGGCAGCGTTGCTCCGGACGCTCGCGTCGTCCGGCTGTTCGACCCGAGCCTCGAGGCCGGTCCTGTTGCCCGTCCGGCTTCCTCGAATGCCGATGCTTCGCAAGCGCTGGCGGATGCGCTGGCCGAGTTGCGCCGCTCGTTGCGCTGAGCTTCATTCGAGGACCGTCAGAGCCTCGATTTCCAACGTTACCGACCGATCGAGCGCCCGGGTCGGAATGCCGGCCACGGCGATGTCGGCGACGATGTGGCCGGGGATCGCGAACTCGGCGTCCTCGATTCCATTGATGAAACGGTCGACCATCCGCTCCGCGTCGGGGCCCGGTATGCGCAACGTGATCAGATGCCTTTCGCCGGCGAGCGTCAGCGAGTGCCAGTCGACGGAATGGATTTCGCTGAGCAATATCCTATTGCGCTGGTCGCCGGCGCGATCGAGCAGGGCGCGCAACAGGCCGGATGCCGCCGGCGACATCAACAGGTTCAGCATTGCGCTTCCTCCAGGAATTCGAGGACTCGCTTGACGGTCCCCGGCCGCGGCTCCCTTCCCTTGCGCAAGTCGAAGACAAACCGAGGATCGCCAAGGGCTTCGCGTCCAAAGCGGGTTGGAGCCGTGTGGCTACGGCGCAAAAATTTTTCTATCTCTCGAAGCAAGTGCACTCTTCGTTCCTTATAATCCAGAGCGACTCGGCTTCACATCATTTTCCAACGCATTTCCTACTTGTCTAGGCACTTGCCTATAATTAAAGAAAGATTAATTGAGGACCAGCAATGTTGTCAGAACCGCGGCTCGTTATCGAACGTCTCTGCGCCGAGAGAGGGGAGGACTTCGCCGGCCTGTCGCGGATGCTCGGCCGGAATCCCGCCTACATCCAGCAGTTCGTGCGCCGCGGCGTTCCCAAGCGCCTGAAAGAAGCGGAGCGCCGCAAGCTGGCCCGCTATTTCGCCATTTCCGAGGCCCTGCTCGGCGGTCCGGCCGAGGAAAACGGACCCGGGGGGCTGGTCCCGGTCAAGCGAATCGACGCTCGCGCCTCGGCCGGTCCGGGAGCCTTGGTCGGGGGCGAGGCCGCCAAGCCTTATTTCGGTTTCGACTCGCGATGGCTGAACGCGCTGACCTCGACCGCGCCTGGAAAGCTGTCGATCATCCGAGTCGAGGGCGATTCGATGGCCCCGACACTCAATGCCGGCGACGACATTCTGGTCGATCCGGGCGACTGCGCCGAACGGCTGCGCGACGGCATCTACGTGATGCGGGTCGATGAAGCGCTGATCGTCAAGCGGATCGCCCTGCACCCGGTCGGGCACCGGGTGACCGTCCAGTCCGACAATCCGGCCTATCCCGACTGGCCCGACTGCGACATGGAGGACATCCACTGCATCGGCCGGGTGATCTGGGCCGGGCGCCGGATCGACTGACCGGCTAGCGGCGCCGATCCACCAGCCACAGCACGGCCGCCGCCACCGCCCCAAGCGCGGTGCCGACGAGAATGCCCTTCATCGGATTGCCGGCGGCGGCGCCCAGGCCGAAGCCGGCGAGGATGCCGATGGTGAGGAAAATCCCGCCCGCCCGGGCGTTGCGTCTGGCCATGGGCCGCCATGACAGACCGCCCCGGGCTGCTCCACCCCAAAATGAATTCATGTGGTCAACGAGCCGTTGACGAGGTTTGTCGGCGGTCGCGTAACGAGCGCCGGGTTAATCAGCGCCCATGGATCCACCCTTCATCAGCGGGCGCGCGGCGCTGGCCGACGCGGCCGAGCTTCTCGAGCGGTTCGGCGACCAGGCCGGGCTGGCGGCGGCCGCGCGCGCCGAAACCAGCCGCGACGCCGGCAACGTCACCCGCTTTTGCCACTGGCGGCAGATCGAGCGGGTGATCGCGACCCTCAGCAGCGACGAGGTCGGCGGAACCGTCCACTGATCGTCGGCCATTAAATCAAGGGCTTCCGGGCTTCATACTGGCGCGGTTCAGGAGTGCTGGCTAGGCTGGCGTGATGAACTGGCGGGGTGAGGCGCGGATGGCTGCGCGGCTGTTGTGCGCGGCCGCTCTCGGGATCGTGCCTGCCGCACCTGCGATTGCCCAGACCGCGCCGCCGGCCAATGCGGGCGAGCTGGATCCCGCCGCGCCGCTCGACCCGATGCCCGATCTCGGCGTCGAATGGCCCGACCTCGACGCCGCCGACGCACCCGCCGACTTGTCCACCGCGGACCCGGCGAGCCCCGAGCGTCCAGTCGAGCCGCGTGTCACCGACATCGGCGCGGCGGAAGTGCGTTACACCGTGCTGCTCGAAGGACT
Source organism: Sphingomonas sp. (assembly GCF_013812825.1). Classification (GTDB taxonomy): domain Bacteria; phylum Pseudomonadota; class Alphaproteobacteria; order Sphingomonadales; family Sphingomonadaceae; genus Sphingomicrobium. Next base: position 11,443 of record NZ_JACCSU010000013.1, read on the forward strand.
TCAGGGCATCGGTCCGGCCGACGAGCTTGTCGAAGCGTTCCAGGAGCAGTCGGCGCTGCACAAGGATCGCGACGACGAGGCCAACGCCGCCCAGCTCGACCGCCGCTCGCGCGGCGATGCCGAGCTGCTCGCCGAGCTGCTGCGCAGCCACGGCTATTACGACGCGATGGTCGAGCCGCGAATCCAGCGGATCGGCAACACGCTGGTGGTCGTCCTCGATGCTGAACCGGGCGAGCAATACCGGTTCCAGTCGGTCGCTCTGCCCGGCCTCGAGGCGGCGGGGTCGGAGGCCGCCGAGCTGCGCGCGGTGTTCGCGGTCAAGGCCGGCGATCCGGTCGTCGCCGCCGACGTCATCGCCGCCAATGTCGCGTTGCAGGTCGCTCTGGGGGAGCAGGGGTTCGCTCTGGCCGAGATCGGGGAGCAGGAAATCCTGGTCGACCACGAGACCCGCCGAGCGCAGCTGGTGCTTCCGGTCAAGACCGGCCCGCTCGCCTCGTTCGGTACCATCCGGGTCAGCGGCGCGCCGCCGTTCAGCCCGCGCCACATCGGCCACATCGCCCGCTTCGAGCCCGGCGAGCAGTTCCGGCGCTCGAAGGTCGACGATCTCCGCCGGGCGCTGATCGCCACCGGACTGGTCGCTTCGGCCGAGGTGAAGTTGGTCCCGGCCGCCGATGGCCGGACCGTCGACCTCGCCGTCCACCTCGATCCGGCGCCGATGCGGACCATCGCCGGCGAGCTTGGCTATGGCACCGGGGAAGGCCTTCGCGCCGAGGCCAGCTGGCAGCACCGCAATTTCTTCAACCCGGAAGGGGCGCTGACGGTCCGCGGAGTCGCCGGCACCCAGGAGCAGGTCGCCGCGGTCCAGTTCCGCCGCAACAATTTCCGGCGCCGCGACCAAGTGCTCAACCTGCACGCGCTGGCCAGCAACATCGACCGCGACGCCTACGAGGCCAAGACCCTGCAGCTGGGCGGCAACATCGAGCGCCAGAGCAACATCATCTGGCACAAGAAATGGACGTGGAGCGTCGGCGCCGACCTGCTCGCCACCGACGAGCGCGGGGTGTTCAATTCGCTCGGCAACAAGAGCACGAAGACGTTCCTGATCGCCGCCTTCCCCGCCAATCTCGGCTATGACGGCAGCGACGATCTGCTCGACCCGACCCGAGGCTTCCGGCTCGGCGGGCGGATCAGCCCCGAAATCTCGGCCCACGGCGGCAGCTTTGCCTATGCGCGCACCCAGATCGACGCCAGCGCCTATCGGCCGGTGTCGGAGAGCGTGGTTGCCGCGGGCCGGGTTCGGCTGGCCACCATCCAGGGCGCGGACTCGTTGTCGATCGCGCCGTCGCGGCGGCTGTATGCGGGCGGCGGCGGATCGGTTCGCGGCTACGGTTACCAGAAGCTCGGCCCGCGCGACCTCGACGGCGACCCGATCGGCGGGCGGAGCCTGGCCGAGTTCGCGCTCGAAGCGCGAGTCCGTCTGAAGCTGTTCGGCGGCAATTTCGGAATCGTCCCGTTCCTCGATGGGGGGACTCTGACCAACGACAGCTGGCCCAAGCTCAGCGGCTGGCAGTTCGGCACCGGGCTGGGGGTTCGCTATTATTCGAGCTTCGGGCCGATCCGGATCGACGTCGGAACGCCATTGAACCCGCGCGAGGGCGACGGCCCGGTCGCGGTGACCGTGTCGCTCGGCCAGGCCTTCTAGGGTGGCCGAGGACACGCTGGTCCACGCGCCGGCGCAGCGGCCGCAGCGGCGGCTGCGACGCGATTGGCCGCGCCGCCTGGCGCAGGAACTGCTCGCCCTGTTTCTGTCGCTGCTGATCCTGCTCGCGGGCGGGCTGGTCCTGCTCGACACCGCGCCGGGCCATCGCTTCATCGTCGACCGGATCGCCGGGATCGAAACCGCGTCGGGCTTAAGGATCCGGATCGGCCGCATCGACGGGTCGGTGTTCGGCAAGTCCAAGCTGCGCAATGTCGCCGTGTCCGACACCCGCGGAGTGTTCCTGACCTCGCCCGAGATCGAGCTCGACTGGGCGCCGGGCGCGTGGCTGTACAATTCGCTTCACATCGACCGCCTCCATGCGCGCCAGGTCCGGCTGACCCGGTTGCCCAAGCTCCGGGCGACCGGACGCAAGGGGCCGATCCTGCCCGGCTTCGACATCCACATCGGCGAGCTTGCGATCGACCGGCTCGAGCTTGCTCCCGCGATCACCGGGACGGCGCGCAGCGGCCGGGTTCGCGGCAAGGCCGACATTCGCGCCGGCCGGGCGATGGTCGAGCTTGGGCTGGCGATCGACGGTGGTGGCGACCGCATCGCCCTCGTCCTCGACGCCGAGCCCGACCGCGACCGCTTCGACCTCGACCTCACCGCCAAGTCGCCGGCCAACGGATTGCTCCCGGCGCTGGCCGGGATCCGGCGCTCGATCGACCTGACGGTCAGCGGCGAGGGCAGCTGGAGCCGCTGGCGCGGGCGCGGAGCGCTCGACCTGTCGGGCCGTCCGACCGCCCGGCTGGCCCTGGGCGCCGACGCCGGTCGCTACCGGCTGGCCGGAGAGATTGCTCCGTCGCAATTCCTCCGCGGCAAGCTGCAGCGTCTGACCGCTCCGGTGGTCCGGGTGCGCGGCGACGGACGGCTGCGGGACCGGGTGCTCGACGGGCAGCTCGCTCTGACCTCGCGCTCGCTGCGGGCGGTGACGATCGGCTCGGTCGACCTCGCCGGCAACCGCTACCGCCGGGTCCGGGTCGGGGTCGACCTGCTTCGGCCCAATGCTCTGTTCCCGAACATGACGGGCCGCAACGTGCGGATGGTGTGGACCCTCAACGGGCCGTTCGACCGAGCGAATTACGCGTACCGGCTGACTTCGCCCGGAGTGAAGTTCGACGATACCGGGTTCGTCGATGTCCGAGCCGAGGGGCGCGGGCGCCTGTCGCCGTGGCCGATGCAGGTGCCGCTGCGGCTGTCCGCTCGGGCGATCACCGGGGTTGGCGACGTCGCCGGCGACATTCTCGCCAACGCCCGTCTCGAGGGGATGCTGACCGTCACCTCCAAATTCGTCCGCGGCGAAGGGCTTCGGCTGACCAGCAACCGGTTGAACGGCAAGGTCGCGCTATTGATCGACCTGGTGAGCGGGCGCTTCGAGGTGCTGCTGTCCGGCGGCCTCACTCGCTACACGATTCCGGGGCTCGGAATCGTCGACGTGATGACCGACCTCAAGGTCGTGCCCGGGCCGGGCGGCAGGGGCTCGCGAGTCGTCGGCACCGGCAAGGCCTGGGTGCGCCGGCTCGACAACAGCTTTTTCCTCGACCTGGCCGGCGGCCTTCCGCGGCTCGAGACCAACCTCGAGCGCGGCAACGACGGCATCGTCCATTTCAGCAACCTGGAGCTCTACGCGCCCAAGCTTCGGTTGAGCGGCGCCGGCCGCCGCAACCGCGACGGCACTTTCCACATCGTCGCCCGCGGCCGGCAGGCGACCTATGGCCCGCTGAGGATGACGCTCGACGGCCCGATCAACCGGCCGCGGGTGGATCTTCTGCTCGATCGCCCCAACGAGACGCTCGGCCTTCGCGACATGCGCCTGCTGCTCGAGCCGACCGCGGCGGGTTTCGACTACCGGGCGAACGGCGGTTCGAAGCTGGGGCCATTCACCAGCAACGGGCGGATCCTCCTGCCGAGCGGCGGACGGGCGACGATCGCCATCGCCGCATTGAATGTCGGCGGCACCACGGCGAGCGGAAACCTGCGCTCCGATCCGGGCGGTTTCACCGGCAGGCTGGCGATCGCCGGCGGCGGTCTCGACGGCGATCTTGCTTTCTCGCCCGCCGGCGAGGCGCAGCGGATCGAGGCGCATCTCAGGGCCAGCGGAGCCAATTTCCCCGGCATTTTCGCAGTGCGCTCGGGACGGCTCGACGGAACCATCGTCCTCGCCGACGAGCGGACGACCGTCGACGGGGTCGTCGATGCGCGCGGGTTCGAAGCGAACGGAATCAGCCTCGCCCGGCTGACGGCGAACGCTCGGCTGGTCAACGGCGTCGGCCAGGTCCGGGCGGCGATCGCCGGCCGCCGTGGCGCCCCGTTCGAGTTCACGACGCTGGCCAACGTCACACCCGACAGCATCCACCTGACCGGCCGCGGCCACATCGAGCGGCGGCCGCTGGTGCTTCGCCAGGCGGCGGTGCTGACTCGCTCCGGCGACGGCTGGGCCCTGGCGCCGACCAGCTTCAGCTTCGCCGGCGGCACCGGCACCCTGTCTGGGCGAAGCGGTTCGCGGCCCGAGCTCCACGCGCAGCTGCGCTCGATGCCGCTGCAGATCCTCGACATCGGCTGGCCTGGCCTCGGCCTCGAAGGCTCGGCGACCGGCCGGGTCGATTATGCGTGGAAGGGCAACCGCAGCGGCCGCGCGGATCTCAAGATTCGCGGGCTCAGCCGAGCCGGGCTGGTGCTCGCGTCGCAGCCGATCGACGTCGGCATCGCCGCGGCGGTCGGCGGCAACCAGGCCGCGCTGCGAGCGGTCGCGGCGAGCGGCGGCAAGACCATCGGCCGGGCCCAGGCGCGCTTCGCCCCGCTCGGCCAGGGGCCGCTGGTCGCCGAGCTGATGGACTCGCCGCTATTCGCGCAGCTTCGCTATGCGGGTCCCGCCGACACCTTGTGGCGGCTGTCTGGAACCGATGTCTTCGACCTGTCCGGACCGATCGCGATCGGCGCCGACATCGGCGGCCGGCTGGTCGACCCGGCGATCCGCGGTTCGCTTCGGACGCAGAGCGCCCGGCTCGAGAGCGCGGTGACCGGGATGGTGATCGACCAGCTGGCTGCCGAAGCGCGTTTCTCCGGGCCGCAGCTCGTGTTCAGCAGGATCGCCGGGCGAACCACCGGCGGCGGCGCGATCGACGGTTCGGGCACGGTCACCTTCTCGGGCGGCCGAAGCCTGATCAACCTGAGCTTCAATGCCCGCCAGGCGCTGCTTCTCAACCGCGACGACATCGCCGCCCGGGTGACCGGCCCGGTCCGAATCCGCTCCAACGCGTCCGGAGGCACGATTTCGGGCAAGCTCGTCCTCAACGACGGACGCTTCCAGCTCGGCCAGGCGAGCGCGGCTGGCGCCGTCCCGCAGCTGCGGGTGCGGCACCGCGGGCTCGATCCGGCCGACGTGATCGAGGTCGAGCAACTGCATCCCTGGCGGCTCGACCTGGCGGTCGCCGGCCGCGATCTGGAAGTGCGCGGGCTGGGCATCGCCAGTCTGTGGCGGACCGAGCTCGAGATCGGCGGGGCCGCGGACTCGCCGCGCTTCACCGGCCGCGCCGATCTGGTGCGCGGCGAGTACGAGTTCGCCGGGCGCAATTTCCGGCTCGACCGCGGAGTCATCCGTTTCCGCGGCGAGAGCCCCCCGAACCCGCTGCTCGACATCCACGCCGAAGCGCAGGTGCAGGGGCTCGACGCCAGCGTCCGGGTCCGCGGCACGGGTCTCAAACCCGAAATCACCTTCGCCAGCGTTCCCGCTCTGCCGCAGGACGAGCTGCTGTCGCGGATCCTGTTCGGCACGTCGATCACCAACCTGTCGGCGCCCGAGGCCGTCCAGCTGGCCTCGGCGGTGGCCGCGCTGCAGTCGGGCTCGGGCAATCTCGACCCGATCAACGCGGTTCGCCGGGCGGTTGGGCTCGACCGGCTGCGAATCGTGCCGGCCGACATCGCCACCGGGCAGAAGACCGCCCTGTCGGCCGGCAAGTACATCACCCGCAAGCTGTTCGTCGAAGTGGTCACCGACGGGCAGGGCTATTCCGCCACCCGCGTCGAATATCAGATGACCCGCTGGCTCTCGCTCCTGTCGTCCGTGTCCACCATCGGCCGGACCAGCGCCAACGTCCGGGTCAGCAAGGATTATTGACGCGGCCGCAAGGCCATGAAAACCGCGGGGCCGCTCATCCTTGTTGCCCAGTGCGGGCCGCATGTGCTGGAAGATGCTGGCAGCGCATCTTGCAGCGGCCACACGCGTCGTCTTCGCGGTTCGGGAGGAGTGACCAGCTTCATGGAAACCGGCGTTCTCGTCTCGCTTGCGATCTACTTCACCGCGATGCTCGGAATCGGGCTGTGGGCATGGCGGAAATCGACCGGCGACATCGAAGGCTATCTGCTCGGGGGGCGCAAGCTCAGCCCTTCGGTCGCGGCGCTGTCCGCGGGGGCTTCGGACATGTCGGGGTGGCTTCTGCTCGGGCTTCCCGGCGCCGCCTTCGTCGCTGGGCTGAGCGCCAGCTGGATTGCGATCGGCCTGTTCGTCGGGGCGCTTCTGAACTACATCATCGTCGCCCCGCGCCTGCGCGTCCATACCGAGCGCACTGGCGATTCGATCACCATCCCGGAGTTTTTCGAGAAGCGCTTCGAGGACCGCAGCCATGCGCTCCGAGTGATCGCCTCGGTGGTCATCATCATCTTCTTCACGCTCTACACCTCGGCCGGAATCGTCGCCGGCGGCAAGCTGTTCGAAAGCGCTTTCGGGGCTGACTATGCGCTTGGCCTGTGGATCACCGCCGGAGTGGTGGTGGCCTACACGCTGTTCGGCGGCTTCCTCGCCGTCAGCCTGACCGACTTCGTGCAGGGCTGCATCATGTTCGTCGCGCTGGTGCTGCTCCCGGTCGTCGCCTTTTCCCAGCTCGGATGGCAATTCACCGGCGCGCTCGAAGCCGCGCAGCCCGGAGCGTTCGACATGCTGGCCGACATGACCGCGCTCGCGATCATCTCCTCGCTCGCCTGGGGGCTCGGCTATTTCGGTCAGCCGCACATCATCGTCCGCTTCATGGCGGTTCGCTCGGTTCGCGACGTTCCGGCGATGCGCAACATCGGCATGACCTGGATGGGCGTTGCTCTGATCGGGGCGCTGGCAACCGGCCTGGTCGGCGCCGCCTACGTCGTCCGGACCGGCGCCACGCTGGCCGATCCGGAGACGATCTTCATCCTGTTGGCCGACGTTCTGTTCGATCCGCTGATCACCGGCTTCCTGCTGGCCGCGCTGCTCGCCGCGATCATGAGCACGATCTCCTCGCAGCTGCTGGTCTCGTCGAGCTCGCTGACCGAGGATTTCTACCGCATCTACCTGCGCCAGACGGCGAGCCAGACGGAGCTGGTGACGGTCGGGCGAGCCTGCGTGCTGCTGGTGGCGCTGGTCGCGATCTGGCTCGCCTACGATCCGGACAACACCATCCTGGGGCTCGTCGCCAACGCCTGGGCCGGGTTCGGCGCCGCCTTCGGGCCGGTCGTCATCCTGTCGCTGACCTGGCGGCGGCTGACTCGGAACGGCGCACTTGCCGCGATCGTCGTCGGAGCAGCGACCGTCCTGTTGTGGATTTACGCGCCGGTGCTCGAGAATGGAGCCGCTCTGAGCTCGCTGATCTACGAGATCGTGCCGGGCTTCCTTCTCGGCGGCCTGGCAGCGATTGTCGTCAGCCTCGCCGGGTCACCCCCGCCCAAGAGCGTGCTTGCCAAGTTCGAAGAGAGCGAGGCGGAACGTCGGGCCCTGACCGGAGCCCCAACGAGCTGATCAGCCGCCGAGCTCTTTGCCGAGCTCGTCGACCGACAGTCGGCCCCATTGCGGCGCCCACGGCGACTGGTCGCATTCACGCCCATAAGGCGCGAAGTGCGGCCGAGGGGCCTGTTCGGCGGCGACATCGGGCTTCAGTTTCCACAGGCTGCGGACGTCGAACGGCTCGTGGAACGACAGGCCGGCCTGGTCGCCGAGCGACCAATTGACGGTCGCGGCCAGCTTGCCCGCCTCGCCCAGCTCGAGATAGACCATCACCCCGGTCGGCAGGTTGGACGGGCATTCGATCAGCGCCCCGGTGGTCGAGATGTTGCGCAGTCGAACGGCATCCCATTCGTAGTCGTGATGGACGATTCCGCTCCAGATCAGGGGATGCCGGACCTCGCCCCGCTTGTCCTCGGGCTTCTCGACGGCCGGTCTGACGGGCGCCTTGACCTCGACTCCGGGGAAGCTGTTGCGGATCACCTGGCGGAGCAATTCGTCGAGGGTCTCGCGGTCGCACTGGACCTGGGTCTCATGGGCGAACTCGAGGCCGTAGCGGCCGTCGCGGATCCAGCGGACCGCGCACTCGATCTCGCCGGCCTCGCCGAGCACCAGGACGACCTTGTCCCACAGCTTGGCCTTGAAGTCGCCGGCGACCATCGCGCCGCCGTGCGACAGGTTGATCAGCTCGACGACGTGGCGCTTGCCCTTGCGCTGGACGACGGCCTGCTCATCGCTGAGCCGGTGGCGGTCGCCGTTGCGCTGGTTCGAGCTGCGGCTCTCGGAGCGCGCGACCTTGATGTCGCCGAGGCCCGCGGCCTTGCCGGCCGTCCGCTTCGGCTTCTCGGCGACGACCGGATCGGAACGCTCCGAGCGCAGGGTCGCGCGAAATTCGTTCGGTGTGGATTCAATTCCCATCCCCGTATCATGAGGGATTTGGGTTACCGAACCGTAAGCGCCCCGGTCAGGACGAATAATACATGTCGAACTCGACCGGGCTTGGGGTCGTCTCCCAGCGCATCACCTCTTCCCATTTCAATTCCATGTAGGCGTCGATCTGGTCGTCGGTGAAGACGTCGCCGCGGGTCAGGAAGGCGCGGTCGCTGTTGAGCGCGATCAATGCCTCGCGCAGGCTGCCGCAGACGGTCGGCACGTCGACCAGCTCCTGGGGCGGCAAGTCGTAGAGGTTCTTGTCCATCGGGTCGCCGGGGTGGATCCGGTTCTGGATGCCGTCGAGCCCGGCCATCAGCAGCGCCGAATAGGCCAGATACGGGTTGGCGAGCGCATCGGGGAAGCGGAACTCGACCCGCTTGGCCTTTTCGCCGGCGCCGTACGGGATCCGGCACGAGGCCGAGCGATTGCGCGACGAATAGGCCAGCAGAACCGGCGCCTCGAAGCCCGGGACCAGCCGCTTGTAGCTGTTGGTGGTCGGGTTGGTGAACGCGTTGAGCGCCCGCGCGTGCTTGATCACTCCGCCGATGAAATAGAGCGCGGTCTCGCTGAGGCCCGCATAGCCGTTGCCGGCGAACAGCGGCTTGCTGCCCTTCCACACCGACATGTGGGTGTGCATCCCCGAGCCGTTGTCGCTGGCGATCGGCTTGGGCATGAAGGTCGCGCTCTTGCCGTAGGCGTGAGCGACCATGTGCACGACATATTTGTAGACCTGCATCCGGTCGGCGGTCTCGACCAGGGTGCCGTAGGTCAGGCCGAGCTCGTGCTGGGCGGCGGCGACCTCGTGGTGGTGCTTGTCGCACGGCAACCCCATCTCGAGCATCGTCGCGATCATCTCGCCACGGATGTCCATCGCGCTGTCGACCGGAGCGACCGGGAAATAGCCGCCCTTGGCGCGCGGCCGGTGGGCGAGGTTGCCGCCGTCATATTCGCGACCCGTGTTGGTCGGCAGCTCGATGTCGTCGATCCGGTAGCCGGACGCATTGTAGCCATCCTCGAAGCGGACGTCGTCGAACATGAAGAACTCGGCTTCGGGGCCGACGTTGACGGTGTCGCCGATGCCGGTCGCCTTGAGATAGGCCTCGGCTCTGGTCGCGGTGCTGCGCGGGTCGCGGCCGTAGAACTCCCCGGTCGACGGCTCGACGATGTTGCAGAACAGGATCAGCATCGGAGTCGCGCTGAACGGGTCGACATAAGCGGCGCCCAGGTCCGGCTTTAGAATCATGTCGCTCTCGTTGATCGCCTTCCAGCCGGCAATCGATGAGCCGTCGAACATGAAGCCGTCGGTCAGATTGTCGTCATCGATGACGCCCGAGGCCATGGTCAGATGCTGCCACTTGCCCTTTGGGTCGGTGAACCGGAGGTCGACCCACTCGATCTCTTCGTCCTTGATCCGCGACAGGATCTTGCCCGCGTCCGATGCCATTGCAATTGCCCCTAAGTTCGTCATTCCCGCGAAGGCGGGAACCCAGCTTCTTGATCGCCCGGCGCCTAAATAGTCTGGGTCCCCGCTTGCGCGGGGACGACGAAAAAAGCGATTCGAGCTCGGCGCCTAGGGATTCCAGAGCGCGCCCGAAGAGTCAGCCGCGCGGCGAATATTTCACCGGTTCCAAGTTTCGAGGCGGATACCTCTCGATCCCGCCGACGCTAGGCGATCCCAGCCTGCCGCTCGTCGAACGTGGCTTCCAACGCCGGGCGTCTTGCGCACGATGAGTTCGTAAATTGTTGGAGATGAGGTCAGCATGATCAACCGGCGCAGCGTGCTGGGCGGCCCGTGCCGCCTTCCGCTTCTCGGCACTGCGGCGGCGCTGCTCGTCGCGACGACGGCGATTGCGCAGCAAGGCCCCCCAGGCGGGCCGCCGCCGCCGCCCAATCGCTCCACCCCGGTCGAGGCAAACGAGCTCCGCGAGACGTGGAACGACCGGGTGAGCCAGGGTCCTCCGATCGGGGCCTTCCCGGAGGTCAACGGATGGAGCATGGGCGCCGCGATGCCCCTGGCCCGCTCCGAGCACTCGGTCGCGGAATTCAACGGCAGGATCTGGGTGCTCGGCGGCTACCCGCCCGGGCGGCTGCCTTCCAACCTAGTCCAGGTCTACGATCCGGCCACGAGCCGCTGGTCGCTTGGGCCCACGCTGCCCCAGCCGATCCACCACACGCACGTCGCGTCGGTCGGCGGGAAGATCTACGTGCTCGGCGGCGAGATCGAGGGCGCGAGCACCGGCAAGCCGGAGATCTTCGTTGCAAACGTTTGGATGCATGATCCCGCCGTCGGCGGCTGGGTGGCGCGCGCGCCGATGCCGACCGCGCGAGGCGGCGGCGGCAAGGCGGTGATCGACGGCAAGATCTACGTCGCGGGCGGCCGCCCGCCCGGAGGCCATGCCTTCGAGGTCTACGACCCGGCGGCCGACAAGTGGGAAAAGCTTCCGGACCTGCCGACCCAGCGCAATCATCTGGCCATGGTGGCGCTGAACGGGAAGATCATCGTCGCCGGCGGCCGCACCGGCCCGGGCGCGATGGCCGAGCGGGTCGACGTGGTCGAAATCTACGATCCCAGGACGCGCCGCTGGACCAGGGGCGCACCGCTCCCGGCGCCGCGGGGCGGAATCACCGGCGCGGCGCATGCCGGCTGCATGTTCGTGTTCGGCGGCGAGGGCGAGCGCACCCACGTGCTGGGACTGACGCCCAATACCTATGGCTACGACCCCCGAGCCGACCGCTGGACCAGGCTTCCCGACCTGCCCATCGCCGTCCACGGACTCAAGGGCAGCGCGGTGATCGGCGGCCGGATATTCCTGCCGGGCGGGGGGATCACGCTGGGCGGAAATTCCGGCACCAACGCCATGCAGCTGTACCGGCCGACGATGCGCTGCGAGTGAGGCGCCAACCCCTCCGGCCTCCGCACAGGCTGTCGCTCGACAGCGCGCTCAGTGTTGACGATAGCTGCGATGTTGACCGAGGACGCTTTTACCGCAGCTGGCTGTCCTTGCTCGCTCTGCGGTTGATGCCGCCGGGGACGGGCCTGGAGTCGCGCTCGGACTGGCAGGCGACGCAGGTGCGCACTCCAGGGAGCGCTTCGCGGCGGCGTTTGGGGATCGGCTCGCCGCAATCGTCGCATTCCTCGGCGCTCTCGCCGGCGGCCAGCTGCGCGCGGGCGCGCAGCACCGCGTCCTTGACGGTGTCGTCGATCTGGTCCTGCACCGCGCCGTCGCGCGCCCAGCCGCCGGCCATTGGAGCCTCTTTCTCGAATTCTGCGGGGGTTAAATGGTGAAAGAGGGCAGAGCGTTCCTCAAAACGCCCTTCGCTGCGCAGCGACCAGCATTCGAAGCAGCATGGCGACCGGGCGCGGGACCCCGACCTTGCCCTCGAGCCACAGGCTGACCGCCGAGCGGCTGACCCCGATCGCTCCGGCGAGGTCGTTCTGGGTCCGGTAGCCGAGCGTTCGCATCGCGGTGCGCAGCTCGTCGGGCGACATCGAGGCGAGTCGCTCGTCGCGCGGACGTTCCTGCATGGGGCGCTCGTGGATTGGGCGCTCGTCACGGGGGCGCGCATCGCTGGGTCGCTCGTCCGTCGGGCGCTCGTCCGTCGGGCGCTCGGTGGTCGGAGTGTCGGTCTTGGCGTCCGCGTCGTCCATCGCGACGGTCCTTAGACGGACGGCGCGGGTGCGGGGAAGGGGTTTGCTGGGCTCGACCGAAGCCTAGATGGCATCCGCGCCGGTGTCGCCGGTGCGGATCCGGAGCGCTTGCTCCACATCGGTGACGAAAATCTTCCCATCGCCGATCCGGCCGGTCCGGGCGGCGTTGGCGATCGCCTCGACGGTGTTGTCGACGAGGCTGTCCTCGACGACCACTTCGACCTTCACCTTGGGCAGGAAGTCGATCACATATTCCGCGCCCCGATAGAGCTCGGTGTGGCCTTTCTGGCGGCCGAAGCCCTTGACCTCGGTGACGGTGATTCCGCTCACCCCGACCTCGTGGAGCGCGTCCTTGACATCGTCGAGCTTGAACGGCTTGATGATGGCTTCGATCTTCTTCACGTCGTTTCCGTGGGCGGCTGATGACTTAATCGTCCTTAGTGATGCCCAATCCGCGCCGCAATTGGCGGGCACAGGCGCGTCAATGAAAGCGATCATCCTCTCCGCCGGCCAGGGCTCGCGGCTCGGCCAACTGACCGCCGACCGGCCCAAGTGCCTGATCGACTTCGGCGGTCGCAGCCTGCTCGACCGGCAGCTGGACACGCTCGCCGCCAACGGCGTCGACGAGGCGGTGGTGGTGACCGGTTTTCGCGACGACCAGATCGAGACGGCTGTCGCCCGGCGTGTCGGCGGGCCCGAAGTGCGGACGATCTACAATCCGTTCTACAAGGTCGCCGACAATCTCGGGTCGCTGTTCATCGCCAAGAGCGAGCTGACCGGCGACTGCCTGGTGTGGAACGGCGACACTCTGGTTTCGAACTCGCTGATGGCGCGGGTGATCGCCAACCGCCAGCCCGGCATCTGCGTCACCATCGACCGCAAGCCGACTTACGACGAGGACGACATGAAGGTCGTCACCGACCGCGAGGGGCGGCTGCACGCGATCGGCAAGCGGCTGCCCAAGGGCAACGTCAACGCCGAGTCGATCGGCCTTCTGGCGTTCCGGGACGGCGGCGCGGACCGGTTCGGCGAGGCGATCGAGCGCGCGATCCGCTCGGCCGAGGGCACGACCATCTGGTATTTGCGGGTGATTCACCAGATCGCCCAGAAGGACGACGTCTGGACGCTCGACATCCAGGGCGAGGAGTGGGGCGAGGTCGACTTCCCCGAAGACGTCGCGGCGGCGCGCGCGCTGGTCGCCCGCTGGGACCGCTTCCAGGACGTCGCCGCGGCCTAGCCGTAGGGCGGTCGGTCCAGCCCGGCGGGGCTGTTCGTGAAGATTTCGCAGCCGTCCTCGGTGATCCCGATCGAATGCTCGAACTGGGCGGACAGCGAGCGGTCGCGGGTGACCGCGGTCCAGCCGTCGTCGAGCAGCTTCACGTCGGCGCGGCCGGTGTTGATCATCGGCTCGACGGTGAAGAACATGCCGGGCCTAAGCTCGGGGCCGGTGCCGGGGCGGCCGGCGTGGACCACCTCGGGACTGTCGTGGAACAGCCGGCCGAGGCCGTGGCCGCAGAAATCGCGGACGACGCTGTAGCGGTTGGCTTCGGCATGGCGCTGGATGGCGCTGGAAATGTCGCCGAGTCGGTTGCCGGGTCGGGCCTGCTCGAGGCCGAGCACCAGGCATTCGTAGGTGACGTCGACCAGGCGCCGCGCCTTCAAGGGCACGTCGCCGACCAGGTACATGCGGCTGGTGTCGCCGTGCCAGCCGTCGAGGATCGGAGTCACGTCGATGTTGACGATGTCGCCGTCCTTGAGCGCCTTGTCGCCCGGGATTCCGTGGCAGACGACATGGTTGATCGAGATGCAGCAGCTCTTCGTATAGCCGCGGTAGCCGAGCGTCGCTGGAACCCCGCCGCCCTCGAGAGTCAGTCGGTGGACGATCGAATCGAGCTCGCCGGTGGTCACTCCGGGAACGACGTGCGGGACCAGCGCGTCGAGGATGCTCGCGGCGAGCCGGCCGGCGGCGCGCATGCCGTCGAAGGCGTCGGCGCCGTGGAGCTTGATGACCCCGCTGCGGGCCTCGACCCGGTCGTCTCCGGAAACGGTGATATACTCGGTCATCGCCCCTAAATAGGCACTGCAGGCGCCGAAGTCGAACCGGAGGATGGATGCAATCCGAGCCGAAGCAGTGGACCGCGGCGCTGGCCGTGATCGGCGACGAGATCCTGTCCGGCCGGACCCAGGACAGGAACGTCGCGCAGGTCGCGGCCTGGCTCAACGAGCAGGGCATCCGGCTCGCCGAGGTGCGGATCGTGCCCGATGATCCCAAGCGGATCGCCGAGGCGGTCAACGCGCTCCGCGAGGCCCACGATTATCTGTTCACCACCGGCGGCATCGGCCCGACGCATGACGACATCACGGTCGACTCGATCGCCGCGGCGCTGGGCGTGCCGGTGATCGTCCACCCCGAGGCGCGGCGCATCCTCGAGGATTATTACCGTCAGCGCGGCGGGCTGACCGAGGCGAGGCTGCGGATGGCCCGGGTCCCCGACGGCGCCGAGCTGATCGCCAACCCGACCTCGGGAGCGCCGGGGGTCAGGATCGGCAACATCTACCTTCTCGCCGGAGTGCCGCATATCGCCGCCAGCATGCTCGACGCGCTCGACGGGACGCTCGAGGGCGGCCGGCCGATGGTCTCGGTGACTCTCGGCGCCTTTGCGGCCGAGAGCGACGTCGCCGAGATGCTGCGCGAGGCCGAGGACCGCCACCCGGGCGTGTCGGTCGGCAGCTACCCGTTCCTCGAGGAAGGCCGCTACGGGGCCAATTTCGTCATTCGGTCCGAAGACGGCGAAGCGGCGCGGCGCTGCGGCGAGGAGCTTGGCGAAGCCCTGGCGGCGGCCGGGTACGAGGTGGTCGAGGGCGGGATTTAGTTCAGGCAGCGTTCTGTGGCCGCCGGCGCTCCAAAGATCAGCCATGCCCCCGGCATGGCGATTTTGGAGCGGGTGAAGGGAATCGAACCCTCGTCGTAAGCTTGGGAAGCTTCTGCTCTGCCATTGAGCTACACCCGCCCGGCGCCAGGCGATCGGCGATTGCCACGCCGACGCTTCGAGCGTCAACATGGGATCGACCAGGCGAGGGTCAACCGGTGAAGCGGGCGAGGAAATCGTCGATCGCCGCGACCGCGGCCGGCTCGCTGAGCTCCGGCGCGTGCCCGACTCCAGGGACGGTGACCAGCTGGGCGCCGGGAGCCGCGTCGAGCATCGCCTTGGCGCTCGTTCGCGACAGCAGGTCGCTGCTCTCGCCGCGGACGATCAGCAGCGGGACCCGCCCGAGACGCCGGTAGAGCGGCCACATGTCGAACTCGGCCCCGCCCTCGCGCTTGGGGCGGGTGAACGGCTCGGCGATGGCCATGTCATAGTCGAAGACGATCGCGTCGCCGTCCTCGCGGCACACTCGCCGGGCGGCTCGAACCCAGTCGTCCGGGCCATTCGACGCCGGCAGGTTGCGGTTGATCCCGGCGACATAGCCGGCCGCCTCGTCCCAGTTCGCGAACCGCCTTTGCTTGCCGACATAGCTTCGGATCCGGTCGAGCCCGCGATCGTCGAGCTCGGGCCCGACGTCGTTGAGGATTGCGCCGGCGATCCGCTGCGGCTGCATGCCGGCGACGAGCATCGTCACGAGGCCGCCGAGCGAGGTGCCGACGAACAGCGCGCGATCGATCTCAAGCTCGTCGAGCAATTGCAGGACGTCGGCGGCATAGGTGACCGGCGTGTAGCGGCCGGGCTGCGGGTCGTGCTGGCTCATGCCGCGCCCTCGAAAGTCGACGGCGATCACCCGGAAGCGGCCGGCGTAGCGGCCGGCGAAGGCCTCGAAGTCGCGCGAGTTGCGGGTCAAGCCGTGGAGGCAGAGCAGGGGCGGCCGCTCGTCGCTTCCGGGATAGTCGCGAAAGTAGAGCTCGAGGCCGTCGCGGCTGGTCCAGGTGCGGGCTTTCCACTCGGCCGCCTTGCCCGGCGCGGGGTGGGAATCGTTGGGCATCAGCGAGCCGCGAGCCCGTGCCGGAGCAGTCGGCTGGTGATCGCCGCGACCTCGTCCGGGTCGCGCTCCTCCCAGACCGCGAAGCGCAGGCCGAGGAAAACATTGGCACCCATCAGCGCCCAGGCGATGACTTCGTGGGCGAGCGGCGATTCATCGTCGCGAAGCTCGCCCCGCTCGGCGGCTTCCCCGAGGCGCCCGGCGATTCGAGCCGCGGTGGTTTCGTAATGGGTGCGGAAGCCCTGCGGATCGACGAACTCGGCCTCGTCGATGATCCGGTAGACCTGCTTGTGATCGGCGGCGAAGCGCAGGAAGGCGGCCAGCGCCCGGCGCTCACGGTCGAGGCCGTCACTCGCTCCGCCGAGCGCCGGAGCGACATGATCGCGAACCTGCGCCGACATGTCGCGGACGAGCGCCTGGAACACCTCCTCCTTGCTGTCGAAGTAGGTGTAGAAGGTGCCGAGTGCGACGTTGGCGCGCCGCGTGATGCCGACGATCGACGCTTCGGAAAAGCCGCGCTCGCCGAACTCGTCGAGCGCCGCGGTGAGGATCTTGCGCAGGGTTCGCTCGCCGCGGGCGGTGCGTGGCGCCTTGTCGCCCGAAGCACCCGCGGCCGGCGCGGTCGCGCGGGTCCGGCGGGGCGATGCCGCAGCGGCGTTCGATTGACCCCTTTTTGCCACAACCCCCCTTGTTCGCATCCCCGGATCGTGTAAAGTTGAAAGCCGGTTCATGTTTCAAATAGCGCGTCCGCGCTCGGGTATCAATCACTGAAAAGCAACTTCGGGGATAGGGGAGATGGAAATGGGGAGCAGGCACAGCGTTCGCGGGGCATTGCTCGGATCGATCGGCCTGGCGGCGTTGACGCTGGCCCAGCCGGCGCTTGCACAGGATGCGACCACGGCCGATCCGGCGCCGCCGGCTGATTCGCAGACGACCGAGGAGGCCGCCGCCGCGAGCGACACCGAGATCGTCGTCACGGCGCGGCGCCGCAACGAGATCCTGCTCGACGTCCCGATCGCCGTCACCGCTTATTCGGGCGAGCAGCTCGAGCGCCAGGGCGCCCTCGACATCACCGACGTCGGCGACACCACTCCCAACGTCAACCTCGAGACCTCGCGCGGCACCAACACCACGCTGACCGCCTTCATCCGCGGAGTCGGCCAGCAGGACCCGGTCGCCGGCTTCGAGCAGGGCGTCGGCATCTACATCGACGACGTCTACCTCAATCGTCCGCAGGGCGCGCTGCTCGACATCTACGACGTCGAGCGGATCGAGATCCTGCGCGGGCCGCAGGGCACGCTCTACGGCCGCAACACCATCGGCG
The DNA here is from genome assembly GCF_013812825.1 of Sphingomonas sp. Classification (GTDB taxonomy): domain Bacteria; phylum Pseudomonadota; class Alphaproteobacteria; order Sphingomonadales; family Sphingomonadaceae; genus Sphingomicrobium. The sequence goes on from NZ_JACCSU010000013.1 coordinate 28,829, forward strand.
GCGCGGTCAAATATGTGACTCGAAGGCTGCCCAAGGAGCGCGAGCTTCGAATGCGCGCCAATCTCGGAACCTACGAGCAGGCCGATCTCATCCTTTCGGTCGCGCAGCCGCTCAGCGATGCTTTCCGGATCGGCGGCGCGTTCGCCCGGTTGAGCCGCGGCGGCTTCGGCAAGAACCTCACGACCGGCCAGGAAAATTACAACAAGGACATCTACGCCGCGCGCGGGACGCTCGAGTTCGAGCCTGCCGAAAGCGCCTTCTTGCGGCTGTCGGGCGACTACACCTGGGATGACAGCAACACGCGCGGCGGTCACCGACTGATTCCCGGGCTGCGGTCCGGAGCGCCGGTGCTCGACGACGAATTCGACAGCCGCGGCGCGCTCCTCGACCCCAAGCAGAAGGTCAAGGGCGGCGGCGCGGCTCTGCACGGCGAAGTCGGGCTCAACGACTGGCTGAAGCTCAAGTCGATCACCGCCTACCGCAAGGACCGCAGCGACACGCCGATCGATTTCGACGCTCTTCCGGCGACCGATGTCGACGTTCCGGCGATCTACAAGAACAAGCAGTTCAGCCAGGAAGTGCAGGCGGTCATCGAGCGCGGCCCGCTCGCCGGCATCGTCGGCGCCTATTACCTGAACGCGGACGCTCAAACGACGTTCGACGTGCGTCTTTACACCACGCTTCCGACGATCCTGCCGGGATTGACGGCTCTGACGCATGGCGATGTCGGCACCAAGACCTGGGCGGTGTTCGGCGACTTCAGCTACGACTTCACCGAGCAGCTCAGCGCGTCGCTCGGCGGCCGCTACACCAACGACAAGCGCGATTCGAAGGTGTTTCGCCAGACCCTCATTCGAGGCGGTTCACCGACCTTTGGCGGCGCTCCACCGTTCGGTTTCGGCGTCGGCTTTCCGGCGAGCACCAACGGCGTCACCTCGGACTTCGAAGGCAAGCGCACCGACACCGCCTTCACTCCGCGCGCGTCGATCGCCTTCAAGCCCAACCGCGACCACAATATCTATGCGAGCTATGCCCGCGGCTTCAAAGGCGGCGGCTTCGACCCGCGCGGATTGACGACGTCGGCGCCTGATCTGAACGGCAACCGAATCCGCGACCCCGAAGAAATCTACGAGTTCATGGCGTTCGATCCCGAAACGGTCGACAGCTATGAGCTGGGCTGGAAGGGCTCGGTGTTCGACCGGCGCCTCAACTTCGCGCTGGCCGTTTTCCAGGCCGATTACAAGGACGTCCAGGTCCCCGGATCGGTGGGCGGCTCAACGCTGACCGGAGTGCCGACGTTCGTCGGAGTGACGACCAATGCCGGCCAGGCCCGGTTCCGCGGAGTCGAGCTGGAATCCAACCTGCGCGTCGGGGAAAGCCTGGCGACGGCCGGCGATCGGCTGAACCTTGCCGGGACGCTCGGTTATCTCGAAGCCGAGTATCGGGAGTTCATCACGGTCGTGAACCGCAACCCGGCCGGAGCGTCCATTACGCCCATCGAGGTCGACATGGCCGACTTCCGCGAGGTCCAGAACACGCCCAAGTGGACGATGAGCGGCAGCGTCGATTACGACACTCCGGTCGGCGACGGGCGCCTCAACGCCAACGCGACTCTTTCCTATCGCAGCAAGAGCCAGCAGTTCGAGCTCGCCAGCCCCGGTCTCGACCAGAAAGGCTTCGCGTTGCTCGACGCCAACCTCGTCTGGCGTTCCGACCGCTTCACCGTCGGCCTGCACGGCAAGAATCTGACCAACAAGAAGTACATCACGGCCGGCTACAATTTCCTCAATCAGAACCCGTACACCGGCGAGTATATCGGCCGCGGCGCGCGGGTTCCCAATGGCCAGCCGGGGCTCGACCCGACGCTTGGAACCGAGGGCGTTCTGACCGCTTATTACGGCAATCCGAGGCAGCTGTTCCTGTCGCTGGGAGTGAATTTCTGAGCTTGAGCGGGGGGCGATCCGGGAGCACGCGGGGATGAACGCGCGCGCTCCCGCTTCCCGGTCGGCGTCCAGCTGATCATTGCCACCACCGGCGAGGCCGCCTAGCGAGAGGCGAATGACTCGTTCCGACGACATTCCGGCGATCCTCGACCAGCTTTGCGAGATCTACGATGTCTCCGCGGCAAACTTGCGCCAGGCGCTTGCGGACTATGTGAGCAGCGGCGCCAAGCCCGATCCCGCCGAGCGCGCGGACGGGCGCTTTGCCTATCCCGAGCTGCGCATCGACTATGAGCCCGCCGCCGAGCCCCGGGCGCCGGCGCGGGCGTTCGCCCGGCTGAACCAGCCCGGCATCTACGCGACCAGCATCGCCCGTCCGGCCCTGATGAGGGAATATCTGCGGGTCCAGCTCGAGCATCTGGTCCACGATTATGCGGTCGATATCTCGGCCGGCCGGTCGGCCAGCGAAATCCCTTATCCCTACGTGCTCGACGGAGCCGAGATCGAGCTCGGCGAGGTCGGCGCCTCGGAGCTGTCGCGCTGGTTCCCGTCGAGCGAGCTGGTCCACATTGGCGACGAGATCGCCGACGGCGCCTGGGACTTGTCGCGGCACAGCGCGCGCCCGCTGGCGCTGTTCGACGGGCCGCGCACCGACTTCAGCCTCGCCCGGCTCAAGCATTACACCGGCACTCCGCCCGAGCATTTCCAGCACTTCGTCCTGTTCACCAACTATGTGCGCTATGTCGACGAATTCGTCGCCTTCGCGGTCGGCGAGCTGCGGCGGGCGGACAGCGCCTTTACTTCATTTTCGGTGCCCGGCGGGCTCTACCGCCCCGGTGAGCTGACCGATGCGGAGGCCGAGATCGCCGCCGGCAACTGGCGCCGTCACCAGATGCCGGCCTACCATCTGATGGCCGAGGGCGGCACCGGCATCAGCCTCGTCAACATCGGCGTCGGGCCGGCCAATGCCAAGACCATCTGCGACCATATCGCGGTGCTCCGGCCCGAAGTGTGGCTGATGATCGGCCATTGTGGCGGCCTCAGGCCCAGCCAGGCGATCGGCGACTATGTGCTCGCCCACGCCTATTTGCGCGACGACCATCTGCTCGACGACGTGCTGCCGGTGGAGATCCCGCTGCCGGCGATCGCCGAGGTCCAGCAGGCGCTGTTCGAGGCGGCGATGACGGTCACCGGCGAGGACGAGGATTCGCTGAAGAAGCGGCTGCGGACGGGAACCGTGGTCACCACCGACGACCGCAATTGGGAGCTTCGCTACACTCTGTCGGCGCGGCGCTTCAACCAGAGCCGGGCAGTGGCGATCGACATGGAATCGGCGACCGTCGCCGCCCAGGGTTATCGCTTCCGGGTGCCGTATGGGACCCTGCTGTGCGTGTCCGACAAGCCGCTGCACGGCGAACTGAAGCTGCCCGGCCAGGCCAATGCGTTCTACGACCGGGCGATCAGCCAGCACCTGCGGATCGGGATCGAGGCGCTGCTGCTCTTGAAGCGCGAGGGCGACGCTCTGCACAGCCGGAAATTGCGCAGCTTCGACGAGCCGCCGCTGCGCTAGGGCGCGGGCGGGGTGACGTTGCGGGTACGGCCGAGCTTCGGGACCTTGGCTTCCTTGCCGAGCCAGGCCTCCAGAGCGTCGAGGTCGAGGCCGGCGTCGAACAGGTCCGTGCCTTCGGTCAGGACGGTGAAGCCGTCGCCGCCGCTGGCGAGGAAGTTGTTGACGGTGACCCGGTATCGCTTGCCCGCGTCCAAAGGTCGGCGCTCGAGCGTCATCGAGGTGATCCGTTGACCTCTCGGGCGCGACAGGTCGTACTCGAACCGGAAGCCTTCCGAGGGCACCATCAGCGCAGGACGGGCGCCGGGCGGATAGCTCGCGGCCGCAAACTGCTGCTCGAGCATTCGCCGGATCTGCTCTCCGGTCAGGGTCATCACGACCAGGCCGTTGCCGAACGGCTGCATTTCGAAAATCTGGCCGAACCGAACATTGCCCTGGGCGTCCGGCACGAGATCGGTGCGAACCCCGGTGCTGTTCATGAACGCGACCTGGGAACCGGCCGCCCGCGGCTCGCGGCTTGCGGCCAGCTGCGCGTCCGCGATCAGGTTCGCGGCCGCGGTCTCGTCGTCGAACGGGCCATGCATCGCCGGACCCGACAGGCGGCCGACGATTCGGGCCGCGGCCGGAGCGGCGGCGGCGGCGTAGCGCTCGACCAGCGCCTTGACCTGCGGGTCGGGAAGCCGGTCGCGAGTCACCGGGATGTTCCGGGCGGCGGAATGGGTCGGGCGACCCTGCGCCGGGTCCACTCGAACGCGGATGTCGGTGACGAAATAGCCGTATCGACCGGCGCTGGTCAGCAATCGCCGGCTGCCGTCGAGCGCCGGCCGCTCGCACGCATAGGCCTCGTGCGTGTGGCCGGACACGACCACCGAAACAGCCGGATCGAGCGCGTCGAGGATCGGCAGAATGTCGCCCCTCAGCCCCGGGCAGCCGATGACGTTGAACACTCCGTCCGAGCGGCCGCCCTGGTGCAGCGCCAGCACGATCAGGTCGGCGCCCGCCGCCCGCAGCCGCGGCACCAGCGCGTTGGCCGTCGCCGCTTCGTCGGCAAACCGCAGCCCGGCCACTCCGGCCGGAGTCACCAGGGTCGCCGTCTCCTTGAGAGTCATGCCGATGATTCCCACCTGCACCGCTCCGAAGTCCTTGATCGCGGTGGCGGGAAACAGGGTCGATCCATCGGGCCTCAGGACATTGGCGGCAAGGAAACCGAAGCGGGCTCCGCCGAACGAGCGGTCGACCTGGCACGGTACTCGAGTGGTGAATTTGCCGCAGCCGCCATTTTGCATTCGCAACAGCTCGGCGGTGCCCTTGTCGAACTCATGGTTGCCGACGGCGTTGAAATCGAGGCCGATGCTGTTCATCGCCAGAACGGTCGGTTCGTCGAGGAAATTGGCGGAGACGAACGGGCTCGCCCCAATGAGGTCGCCCGCCGAAATGGTCATGCTGTTGGCCTGCCCCGACCGCAATCCGGCCAGGAGCGAGGCGACATAGGCGACTCCGCCCAGCGCTTCCCTGCGCTTCGTGCCATCCGCTTCGACCCGCTCGACCGGTGACGCCGGCGGCTCGAGATTGCCGTGGAAATCGTTGATGGCCAGGATCTGCACCTCGACCGGTCCGGCTGGAGCGGCGGGCGGCGGGGGCGTCGACACGCACGCGGCGAGGCCGAGCGCGAGCGGGACTGGAAACAGCCTCACGGGGCGTCCGGCCGAGCCCCGCGCTGCGGGTCGAACAGGTCGTTGAGGTAGGCCGCGAGCCTCACGCCCCCCTGGGCGAGCCGGCGCTTGATGACCGGCTTGTGCCGAAATCCATAGTCCCACGACAGCGCCGGGTCCCGGGGATAGATGGTCTCGCGGATCTGGGCGCTCTCGGTGATCCAGACGATCGGGTTGACCACCCACCAGTCGATCACGTCGCGGCTTCGAGTGTGACGGTTGAGGCGCTCCGCCCATTCGGTGAAGGACAGCTGTTCGTCATCGACCAGCGCCGTGTCCCACACCGCGTGGAGGTTGGTGTCGCGCCCGAACCAGGTGACTTTCACGTCATTGCCGCCCCGGTCGCCCGGGCGCCCCACGTGCAGCGGCTGATGCAGGTCGCCGACCAGGTGGACGATGAAGCGCAGAGCCAGCTGCCGGTCGGCTTTCGACGTGGTGGGGTCCTCGAGCATCGCCCGGAACTTGCGCAGTGCCGATTGCGCGTCGCCTTCGGGCGGCGGCTGGTCGTAGGTGAAGCCGCCGACCGTCACATAGTGCCACGGCGAGGCCGTCTTCTGCCAGAAGGGGCTCGGGTCGGATTTCATCTCGTCCGGCCAGAAAGCGGCTTCGTCGAGACTTTCGACGCCGAGGATTTCGCGGACGTGGGCACGGGCCAGGCCGCTCAGGTGCTGGTCGGCGACCGCGGCGACCACCCGGTGCCCGGTTCGGCCCCAGGCGAATGCCGGGCTTGGATTGGCGCTCGCCGCGACCACCGCTGCAACGAGGATGAGCCTGGCCGGCTGCAAGTTCATGACTCCACTCCTGCGACACCTGTTGTCGAGCGCTTCTGAACCCGCCTAAGGTCAAATGCATGACAGACCAAGAGCTTGTCGAGCGCGCGCGGGCCGCGGCGCTCCGCGCCTATGCGCCTTACTCGCACTTCCACGTCGGCTGCGCGATCGAATCGACACACGGCGAAGTGGTTAGCGGAGCCAACATGGAGAACGCCTGCTACCGGCTCGGAATCTGCGCCGAGCAGAGCGCTCTGACCGCCGCCCAGGCCGCCTTCGGGCTCGAGAATGTCGCGCGCATCGCCGTGGCGGGCGGACGGATCGAGGGCGGGTCGCTGGCGGGAGAGGGCGCCTGCACGCCGTGCGGCGGTTGCCGCCAGGCGATCCTCGAAGCGGCGCAATTGTCCGGCCGCGACGTCGAGATCATTTGCGCCAACGGGGAGGGCAGCCGGGTCGAGCGTCACTCGATCTCGACGCTGATGCCGCACGGCTTCGGCCCCGCCAACCTCGCCGACGCTTCAGGCGGCTGACGCCACTCTTTTCCCGCCGGATATGAACGCCGGGATCCGTGCGGCCTCCATCGGCATGCCGAACAGATAGCCTTGCGCGAGTTGACACCCCATCGAGCGCAGCAACTGTAGCTGCCTTGGGGTCTCGACTCCCTCCGCGACGACATCCAGCCCGAGGCTGCACACGAGATTGATCACACCCGCGACGAGTGCTGCGATCTCCTCGTCTTCGACCATCTGCCGAATGAACGACTGGTCGATCTTCACGAAGTCGACAGGGAAGTCGCGCAGATGCGACAAGGACGAATGACCGGTGCCGAAATCGTCCAGCGAAAGCTTGGCACCCGCTTCCTTCAGCGCAGTCAGCGCCCTGGCGACATATTCCGTCCCGCGATCAAGGAAGACGTGCTCGGTGACCTCGACCTCGATGTATTCGGCTGAGACCCGCTCCTGACGAAGCACCTCGAGCAGGCGCTCGGCATAGTCGTCGCGCAGAAACTCGGCCGGCGCGGCGTTGAGCGATACGTGGCCGAACTCGAGACCATCATCGAGCCACGACCGAATGTCGCGTGCCACCCGGCGATGCATCATCTCGCCGATCTTCGCCGCCAGCTCATAGTCCTTGAATGCTTCCTCAAGGGTTTCGGGCAATTCGAGCGTCCCTAGCGAATTCCTGTAGCGCAGCAGCGCCTCGAACCCGGTGAGCGAGGTGCCGCGCACTCTTACCTTTGGTTGATAAAGGGCGACGATCGTGTTGTCGGCGATGACTTCGCGGGCCCTGCGGAGCTGCAGGGCGGCCGTCTTGATGTCTTCGAGCATATGACAGCGAAACATCCTGAAGCCACCGCGGCCGGCGCGCTTGAGGGCATAAAGCGCCGCGTCGGCGGCGTTGAATATGTCCTCCGCATTGCCGCCATCAACCGGATAGAAGGCTCCGCCGATGCTGGCGTCCGGAGTTACAAGGCGCCGTCTCAACTTCATCGGAGCCTGAATGGCGGCTGCCACGGCGTTGCCGACAAGGTTGAAGTCCTCCCGCGAGCGGACATTTTCCAGGATGATCGCGAATTCGTCACCGCCGAGCCGGGCGACCATCTCGTTGTGGCGAACCGCAGCGCGAAGCCGCTCGCTGACGCCCTTGAGGAGTTCGTCCCCGGCGATGTGGCCAAAAGCGTCGTTGATGTGCTTGAAGTGGTCGAGATTGATCAGCATCAGGCCGATCTGCTCATTGGTTTTGTGTGCATGCAGAACCGCCGAATCCAACCGTTTCTGGAATGCGCGGCGGTTGGAAAGACCGGTCAGGGCATCATGTTCGCTCACCCACTTGAGCTGCTGAGCCTTCCTGCGCTCGCGGGTGACGCTCTCTACAAGCGCGCGCTGCGCGAGCACCCGGTCGTGCACGTCGGTGCAGGTGCCGTACCAGCCGGTTATTGTCCCTGAAGCATCCTTTGCGGCAACCGCGCGCGCCACCACCCAGCGGTACTCGCCGCTGTGATGCTTCAACCGGCACTGAACTTCGAAATCGCGGCCGGACTGAACACAGCTGCCCCACTCGGCGACGACGAGCTCGATCTCGTCGCGGTGAACCACCTCCCACCATTCGTTCGAAAAGTCGCTGCCGAACATGGTTTGCGTGAAGTCTTCCCAGCGCCGGTTGAAGTGGAACTTCCCTTGTTCGTCGAGCGACCAGACCATGTGCGGGATGGTATCGAGGGTCGTGCGCCACTTGGTGGCGAGTTGCTCCTTCCACTTGGCCGCTTCCCTGCGGCGCTGAAGCAGGACGCCGGCAATCAGCAATGCCCAGGCCAGCGCAATGCCGACGTACCACGCTTCGATGCCGACTGCCTCTCCCTCCAACGAGATCTCGCTGACGACCAGGCGATAGCGGCCCGGCTTGGATTCGACGCCGGTCAGCAACTCCATCGCCACCACGTTGTGAAACTCGGGTCGCGCGAGCTCGATCGACGGGCGCGCAGCACTGTCGCGCCACCACTCGGCGACCGCCAGATCGGCCAGTTCCAGGTCGATCGTCTGTTCGCCGGAGTAAATCGGTACGGATGCCTGGCTCCGCTTTTCTATCGTCGGGGCGCCCAACGCCAGATAGCGCTGATCCTTGTTCTTCAGCACGACACGCAGCGACCGCCCCGGGCCCTGGTAGGTCAGCCTCACCTTCAGCCGTTCAAAGTCTCTCAAGTCGAGGCCGCGACCTGTGTCACCAGGCTCGAACATCAGGCCGAAGCCGCAATAACGGTACCGATACTTGTTCGTCAGGCTGCAGGACCAGGCGAGCGGGCGTCCCTTGTCCTCGCTGGCGACGGAGTGGCCGCCGTCGCTCGAGTCGCTGAACCAATAGCTTACGAAGGGGGCGCTGCTGCCGTCCGGACCGAAACTCAAGTGCCGGCCGGTGAGGTCGTCGCGGAAGATCAAAGCGAACGCCGTCAACACCACCGCGCACGTGACGAGCGTTTCCAGCCCAAGGCGCAGGGGCAAAGCTTTTTCACGCCACCAGCGGCGACGGGGCGCTTCGGTCTGCGCGTTCATCGGGACTCCGGACTTGGAGTCCGGGGTTAAGTTGAGGTGAGTAAACGAATCTTCATTGCTACATCCGAATCGGGCCTAACCCCGGCAAAGCCGCCGAAACTGCCCGCCGCGGATGCTACGTCAGCTTGATCTCGCGCAGGCGCTCCTGGAGGTAGTCGTTGGCGGTGATCGGCGGCCACTTGGACGGCTCGCCGTCCGGCACGGTGGCGGGCAGCGCCTCGACCAGGAAATCCGAGCGGAAGTGCAGGAAGAAGGGCATCGAGTAGCGCGAGCGGTTGCGGCGCTCGGGCGGCGGGTTGGCGACTCGGTGGGTGGTCGAGCGCAACAGGCCGTTGGTCAGCCGCTGAAGCATGTCGCCGATGTTGACCACCAGCTCGCCGGGCCTGGGTGACACCGGGATCCAGCGCCCGTCGCGGGTCAATAGCTCGAGGCCGGCCTCCTCGGCGCCGAGCAGCAGAGTGATCGTGTTGATGTCCTCGTGCGCTCCGGCGCGGACATTGCTTCCCGGCTCGCCCTCGATCGGCGGATAATGGAGCAGGCGAAGCACCGAATTGCCGTCGCGGACGGTGTCGATGAAATAATCCTCGTCGATTTTCAGGAAGCGAGCGATCGCCTGGAGGATCTTGAGGCCGGTTCGGTCGAACGTGTCGTAGAGCTTGAGGAACGTGTCCTTGAAGCTCGCGACCTCTTCGGGCCAGATGTTGTCGCCCATGTGGCCCCGGAACGGGTGGCCCGGAGCAAACTCGCGGCCGACGTGCCAGAATTCCTTGAGGTCGAAGGCCTGCGCGCCCTTGGCCGTCTCGATCCCGAACGGCGTGTAGCCGCGAGCCCCGCCGCCGCCGGGCACATGATATTTGCGCTTCACCTCCTCGGGCAGCGCGAAAAAGGCTCTGGCCTTTTCCTCGGCCTCGTCGATCAGCTCGTCGGGGATGCCGTGGCCGGCGATGATGGCGAAGCCATATTCCTCGAAGCTTCGGCCGAGCTTTTGAGCGAAGGCGTCGGGCTCGCGGTCGGCGTCCTGCAAGGAGACGGACGCGACGGTGTCGGTGGTGTCGGCGGTGTCGTCGGTGATCGTGGCCATGGGACGCCATTAGCATCTCCTCCCCCGAACGGGGAGGGGGACCGTCGAACCGAAGATTCGATGGTGGAGGGGGCGGTGTGCGCGGTGAAGGACCCCTTCCGTCAGCCCTGCGGGCTGCCACCTCCCCGTCCCAGGGAGGAGACTAGATCAACAGCCCGGCCAGCGCCGCGCTCATCAGGTTGGCGAGGCTGCCGGCGATCAGCGCTCGGATCCCGAGCCGGGCGATCACCGGGCGCTGGTTGGGGGCGAGGCCGCCGGTCACCGCCATCTGGATCGCGATCGAGCTGAAATTGGCGAAGCCGCACAACGCGAAGGTGACGATGGCGCGGCTGCGTTCGCTCATGGTCCCGGGGCTCATCTGCCCAAGGTCGATGAAGGCGACGAATTCATTCAGGACCAGCTTGGTGCCGAACAGGCCGCCGGCGGTCCCGGCCTCGTTCCACGGAACGCCGATCAGGAACATGATCGGAGCGAAGACGTAGCCGACCAGCCGCTGGAAGGTCAGGCCCTCGATCCCCACCCAGCCGCCGACACCCGACAGCAGGCCGTTGGCGAGCGCGACCAAAGCGACGAAGGCGAGCACCATCGCTCCGACCGCGACGGCGAGCTTGACTCCGGTCTGGGCGCCCTGCGCCGCGGCCATGATGATGTTGGCCGGCCGCTCGCCTTCCTCGAAGGTTTCGGCGACGTCGACCTGGTCCTCGGTGCCGCTGGTGGAAGCCACGCCGCCTTCCAGTGGAAGCTCGTCGGAACCGGGCGGATCGTCCGGCACGATGATCTTGGCCATCAGGATCCCGCCCGGCGCCGACATGAAGGCGGCGGCGAGCAGATAGGGCAGATATCGCTCGCCGAGCAGGCTGGCATAGGCGGCGAGGATGGTTCCGGCGACGCCCGCCATTCCGACCGCCATCAAGGTGAACAGGCGCGAGGGCGCAAGAGCGGCGAGATAGGGGCGGACGACGAGGGGCGATTCGGACTGGCCGACGAAGATGTTGGCGGCGGCGCCCAGCGCCTCGACCCGGCTGACGCCGGTGATCCAGCCGATCGCACCGCCGACCCAGCGGACAATCCGCTGCATGATTCCCAGATAATAGAGGATGGCGACGATCGAGGCGAAGAAGATGATCACCGGCAAGGCGGCGAGCGCGAAGGTCAGCGCCAGCGGGTTGTTCTCGGCCGGCCCGAAGAGGAATTCGGTCCCTTCGTTGGCATAGCCGAGCATATTGGCGACGCCGTTGGACATGCCCTTGATCGCCGCGATTCCCCACGGCGTGTAGAGCACCAGAACCGCGATCCCCGCCTGCAGCGCGAACGCGGCGGCAACGACCCGCAGGCGGATCGCCCTGCGGTTGGTCGACAAGGCGACCGCCAGCGCGAGGATGACGAGGATGCCGGCGAGGCCGAGCAGGATCTGATTCATTGAGTTCCCCCGGGCGACTTACCAGACCATGCCTTTTGCAGCGGTCGCGGCGGCTTCGTCCAGCAGTTTGAGCGCTTCGTCCGCAGTGCCGGCGACCAGCAGCTGCTCGCGCCTCGCGGGCGACAGAAAGCCGCAGGCGGCGGCGTGGTCGAGAAACGAGTCGAGCCCGTCCCAGAAGCCGGCGACGTTGAGCAGTGCGAGCGGCTTGGCGTGATAGCCGAGCGCGTTCCACGACCAGGCCTCGAACAGTTCATCGAGCGTGCCGATGCCGCCGGGAAGAGCGAGGAACGCGTCGGCGAGGTCGGTCATCTTGGCCTTGCGCTCGTGCAGCGTGTCGACCCGGTGAAGCTCGGTAAGGCCGGTGTGGGCGACCTCCAGATCGACCAGCGCGTTGGGGATGACCCCGTAGGCGCGGCCACCGGCGGCGAGCACGCTGTCGGCCATCAGCCCCATCAGCCCCAGCCGACCGCCGCCATAGACGAGGTCGACGCCGCGCTCCGCCATCACCCCGGCGAGCTCGACCGCCGAGTCGGCGAACACCGGGTCGGAGCCGATCGACGACCCGCAATAGACCGCCAGCCGACGGACCGACTTCAGGGCCGACTTCACAGGCGCGCCTTCACAGCCGCACCAGGGTCTTGAGGTCGGCTTCGGGCCGGGCGCCGAAATGCGAGATGACCTCGGCGGCGGCGAGCGCGCCCGACTCCAGGCAGCGCTGCAGCGCGTGGCCTCGGCAGCGGGCGGCGAGAAAGCCGGCGGCGAACAGGTCGCCGGCGCCGGTCGTGTCGACCACCTGGTCGACCGGCGCCGCGGGGATTTCGGCCCGCTGGCCGTCCTCCAGCGCCATTGACCCCGCCGCTCCGCGGGTGACGACCAGGGTCGTGACCTTTGCCGACAGCTCGCCAATCGCGCGCTCGAGGTCGCCGCTGCCGGTCAGATGCCGGACCTCCTCCTCATTGGCGAACAAGAGGTCGATCGCGCCGGCGTCGATGATCGCCTGGACTCCTTCGCGCCGGCCGGGGATGCACAGGCTCTCGGACAAGGTGAAGGCGACCGTCCGGCCCGCCTGATGGGCGATCTCGGCGGCCCGAAGCATCGCCGAGCGCGGCCGTTCGGGGCCCCACAGATAGCCTTCGAGGAAAGTCACCGCGGCCGAGCGCACCAGCTCTTCGTCGATCGCCTGCGGACTGAGCTCGTGGCTGGCGCCCGGACAGGTGTTCATCGTTCGCTGGGCGTCCGGGGTGACGAGGATCAGGCAGCGGCCGGTCGGCGGGCCGGAGCCGTCGCCCCTCGGCAGCGGCGGGGTGTCGAACCGCACTCCCAGCGAGCGCATGTCGTGAGCGAAGATCGCTCCCAACTGGTCGTCGGCGACCTGGCCGATGAAGCCCGCGCCCAAGCCCAGCGCGGCAACCCCGGCCATGCTGTTGGCCGCCGAGCCGCCGCCGATCTCGCGGGCCGGCCCCATCGCCTCGTAGAGCTCCTCGGCCTCGTCCGGATCGAGCAGGCGCATCGAACCCTTCTGAAGCCCGCGCCCGGCGATGAATTCGTCGTCGCAAGTGGCGATCACATCGACGATCGCATCGCCGATGGCGACAATGTCGAGCTTTGGGGAAGTCACGGTTGCCGGGCCTAGCGTCGGCCCCGGCGGGCGGTCAACTCGCCGTCATTGCGGGGAGCCCGGCGAGGCGTTACGCGACTCCGCCATGACCAGCGAAGTCCAGGCGGCCGCCCGCTCACCCGACGCGATCGAACCACAGCAGCCCGCGATCACCAGCCCGTCGCTGTTCGCCTTTGGAATCTTCTACGGCGGCATGGTGGTGATCGCCGGAGTGCTCGCCAACAAGCAGATCGAGCTCGGGCCGCTGGCCGTCGAGGCCGGCATCCTCGCCTTTCTGATGCTCGTCGTCACATCGAGCACCATCGCGGAGCTGTTCGGCCGGCCGACGGCCAACCGGCTGGTGCTGATCGGCTTCGTCCCGCTGATCGCCTCGATGCTGCTGGCGACCCTGGTGCTGGCGCTTCCGGCGGCGGACGAGATGGACCCGGCGCGCCTTGCCGCCTTCGAGATGGTGATGGGCGCGACGCCGCGCATCTGGATCGCCGGGATCATCGCCTACGGAGTGTCGCAATTCCTCAACGTCACGATCTTCACCCGGTTGAAGCGCGAGTCGGGGCGTTTCCTGTGGCTGCGCGCCGGGGTCGCCGGGATGCTGTCGCAGATCGTCGACACCTTCTTGTTCATCGGCATCGCCTTTTACGGCGTGTTCCCGATCTTGGGCCTGATGCTCGGCCAGATGCTCGCCAAGGTGGTGCTGTCGGCCGTGATGGTGCCGCCGCTCATCTATCTCTTCGTCGCCATCGGCCGAAGGCTCGACGAAAGAGCGGGCACCGTCGCTTAGCGCTTGAAAAGCCGAAGCGGAGGTGCTGATCTGATGGCCGAGTCGCGGGGGTGGCGGCTTCGATTTTCCGTGTCCAATCTGCAACGGCGGACAGGAATCCGGCAGCGGCCGAATTCCTTGTCATCGCAGAGTCTTGAACCGGCTATAGCTGCCCTTGCGAGTCGTTCAGTGAGTCGCTCGTTCGGGGGATAATTTCCGTGAAAAAATTCGCTCTGCTTTGCTCGACGGCATTCCTGCTGCCGGAAGTCGCTCTTGCCCAGTCGACGGGTTCCGTTGACTTCGAGAAGGACGCCATCATCGTCACCGGCACCCGAGTCCGCGAAGTCGGCGGCATCCAGGTCCCCGATACGACGAAGCCCAAGGCGGTCCTGACTCAGGAGATCATCGCCCGCCAGAACCCGGGACAGACGATCCTCGACACCGTCAACCTCGTCCCCGGAGTAAGCTTCCAGAACAATGACGCCTACGGCTCGTCCGGCGGAACGCTGACCATCCGCGGTTTCGATTCGACCCGGATCAGCCTGACCTTCGACGGCATCCCGCTCAACGACAGCGGCAATTACGCGATCTATTCGAACCAGCAGCTCGACCCGGAACTGATCGACCAGGTCAACGTCAACCTCGGCACGACCGACGTCGACTCGCCGACCGCCTCGGCCGTCGGCGGAACCGTCAATTACCGGACGATGGTTCCGACCACCGACATGAACTTCCGGGGCCTGATCTCGCTCGGCGAATATGACTTCCGCCGATTCTTCGGAGTCTGGAACCTAGGTGGTCTTGGACCGTGGGGCACCCGCGCCTATGTTTCAGCGTCCAAAGCCGACAATGAGCAACCGTTCAGCAATTATGGCAAGATCGACAAGCAGCAGTACAACGCGCGGATCTGGCAGCCGCTAGGTTCGACCGGTGACTTCGTGGCCCTGTCCGGTCACTACAACCAGAACCGAAACAACTTCTTCGGGTCGGTCTCGCTGCGCAACGATGTCGACGTTCCAAACGGATTCCCGCAGAGCCGTGACGACCGCTTCCATGACATCAACTATCCGTGCCGCCTCGACACGCCCAAGGCGGGAGCGGTGGACTCGCCGGCTCCCGCTCCGCCGGGAGGTTCCAGCTGCGGCACCGAGTTCAACCGTCGCTACAATCCGTCCAACACCGGCAACATCCGCGGCGCGTCGCGGTTCTCGATCACCGACAGCATCACGCTGACCGTCGACCCCAGCTTCCAGTACGTGAAAGCCAACGGCGGCGGCACCGACACCGCCCGGGAGTACGGCTTCGACGTCAACCCGGCCGGTGGCCGAGCGAACTGCCGGACGGCGGCGAACAGCGCGACCGTCAATTGCCTCACTGGCGTGTTCGCAGGCGACCCCTACATCGGCATCGATCTCAACGGTGACGGCGACCTGCTTGATACGGTCACGATCCTCAATCCGAGCCAAACCCGGACCCGCCGCTACGGCGTGATTGCGGGCCTGCGGTGGGACTTGAACCCCAGCCACAGTTTCCGGTTCAGCTACACCCACGACAACGCCAACCATCGCCAGACCGGCCAGGTCGGATTCCTGAAACCCAGTGGCGAGCCGGAAGACGTCTTTCCGATCAACGACCCAGTCGTCGCGGCCAGCGGGAGCACGGTCCAGAAGCGCGACCGCCAGTCTTACGCGATCCTCAACCAGGCCGCCGGAGAATGGCGCGGCGAGTTCGGGGCATTGACGGTCAACGCCGGCGTCCGCGCCCCGTTCTTCAAACGCGACCTCGAGAACTATTGCTTCACCTCGTCGGCTTCGGGGTTCGTCGAATGCAGCGGCCGGAACGAGGCGATCGACGCCCAAATGGCGGCGCTCAATCCCCATGGCGTCAACCCGGTCACCGGCAGGATCACCGGATGGTCGCCGCCACAGCGCCGGGTTCTGAAATACGACAAGCTGCTCCCGAACGTCGGGGCGGTCTACGACTTCACCGATCAGCTGAGTGGCTTTGTCAGTTTTGCCAAAGGCCTGTCGGTCCCGGGCACGGACAGCCTGTACGACGCGTTCTTCTTCCCCGAAGATTTCGAGCAAGCCAAGCCGGACCCGGAAACGACCGACACCTATGACTCCGGGCTGCGCTACCGCAGCGCGAAGGTCCAGGCGCAAGCGGGGGTGTGGTTCACCAAGTTCACCAACCGTCTCGCCTCGGCCTATGATCCCGAGCTCGACCAGACGGTGTTCCGCAACCTTGGCCGCGTCGACAAATGGGGATTCGATGGCTCGGCGGCATGGTCCCCGATCCGCGAACTGACCCTGTACGGGTTCGGCTCGTGGAACCGCTCGAAGATCAAGGAGCATTTGCAGGTCGACGACGCTGGTGGCGCCGGGATCGATTGCGATAATGCGGAACCCAACACCATTACCGGCATCAGAAACTGTGCTTTCACCAGGGGCAACCGAGAGGCTGGTACTCCCAAATACACGTTCGGCGGTTCGGTATTGGGTCAGTGGGGACCCATCGATCTCGGGGTCACGGCCAAGCGGACCGGCCCGCGTTTCGTGTACGACAGCAACGAGCCGGTGTTCACTGGCGACGTGGACTGCCTGAATGGAATACCCGCGCGTGGATGTACGGCGAGCGCTCCGGTCGCTCAGGTGTTCGGAGCCAAGGCGCCCGCTTACTGGCTGGTCCACCTCGACGCGCGTTACAATCTGAGGAGCCTGGGGCTCCCCCGGACTTATCTTCAGCTGAACGTCTACAATCTGTTCGACAAGCTTTACGTCGGCGGCTTCGGCGGTGGGCTGAACCAGGGCGTCAACAGCGGCGGCTTCTTCGCGAGGCCGCCGTTCGTCCAGATCGGCGCTCCGCGGACCATTTCCGTCTCGCTCAATCTCGGGCTGTAGACGGGTCGGCATCGAACGGGCGGCGTCTTCGGGCGCCGCCCGTGTCTTTTCAGGCGATCGCCCTCAAGCCGCGGTCGAGGTCCGCCATCAGGTCGTCGGGGTCCTCGAGGCCGATGTGGAGCCGAACGATCGGCCCGGGCGGGCTGGTGGATGCGGTGCGTTTCGGCTGGACGGGGAGGGCGAGGCTCTCGAAGCCGCCCCAGCTGTAACCGATCCCGAACAGGTCGAGGTTTTCGACGAACCGCGCCGCGGCGGCCTCATCGACGTCGTTGAGGACGATTGCGAACAGTCCCGACGAGCCGGTGAAATCGCGCTTCCAATATTCGTGGCCGGGACAGCTTTCGAGGGCCGGATGGAGTACTTGCGCGACCGGCGCCTGATCCTGCAGCCAACGCGCGATCTTGATCGCGCTGTCCTCGTGGCGGCGAAGCCGGACGCCCATCGTCCGAAGGCCACGGGCGGCGAGGTAGGCGTCGTCGGGACCGACCGACTGGCCGTACAGCCGGGCGGTCCGGTTGAGCTCCTGCCAATAGGCCTCCGTCGCGGTGACCGAGCCGAGCATCACGTCGGCGTGGCCGGCGACATATTTGGTGCAGGCGAGGATCGACAGGTCGATGCCGCGGGGCAGCGCCTGGAAGAACAGCGGCGTCGCCCAGGTGTTGTCGAGCAGGGTCGTGACTCCGTGTTTCCTGGCGACCGCGCAGATGCCGGGCACGTCCTGGACCTCGAAGGTCAGCGAGCCGGGGCTCTCCATGAAGATCGCCTTGGTGGTCCTGGACAGCAGCGCCTCGACCTCCGCCGCGGTCGCTCGCGGGTCGTAGTAGCGGGTTGCGATCCCGTAGCGCTTGAGGCCGAGGTCGCAGAAGGTCCGGGTCGGCTGGTAAACGCTGTCGACCATCAGCAGCTGGTCGCCGGGCTTGACCACGCTGGCGAGGGCGAACGACACCGCCGCGGCGCCCGACGGGTACAGCCGGGTCCCGGCCGCGCCGGGCTCGAGCTCGGTCAGCGCCTCGGCCAGCGACCACAAGGTCGGAGTGCCGTTGCGGCCGTAGCTCAGGGTCCCGTCGCGCGGCGGGTAGGCGGCCTGCATCGACGCGACGTCCTCGAACAGCACCGTCGAGGTGCGCGCGACCGGCACGTTGACCATTCCGCCGAGCCACTCGCCCCGGCGGCCGCCGTGGACGAGCTTGGTATCGGGGCGCTTGTCCTTGCTGCTCATGCGGCGGTTGTACCGGCTGGAGCTGGGGCCGTCACGCGAGTGAATCGCGTGACGTCGGTCCTGTCGGTCGACGCGGCCGATGCCGCTTGACCGCAGGCCGTCCGGCGTGCCGCGAGTCCGGCCGCTGCTCGGGCGACGCTTGGCGTCGGCCTCGCTGCGGTCGGCCGCGTCCGCTTTACCGCTTGCTGAACTGGAAGCTTCGGCGGGCCTTGGCCCGGCCGTACTTCTTGCGCTCGACGACGCGCGGGTCGCGGGTCAGGAATCCGGCGCGCTTGACGGCTGTGCGAAGCGCGGGCTCGAACCGGGTCAAAGCCTGGGCGATGCCGTGCTTGACCGCGCCGGCCTGGCCCGACAGGCCGCCGCCCTTGACCGTCGCGACGACGTCGTAGGCGCCGCGGCGATCGGCGACATCGAACGGCTGGTTGATCACCAGGCGCAGCGTCGGCCGGGCGAAATAGAGCTCCTGCTCGCGCTCGTTGATGACGATCCGGCCGGAGCCCGGCTTCAGCCAAACGCGGGCAACGGCGTCCTTGCGGCGGCCGGTCGCATAGGCGCGGCCGAACTTGTCGAGCTGCTGCTCGCGAAGCGGGGCCTCCTCCTGCGGCGGCGCGGGCGGCGGAGCGGAGTCTTCGCCCGATCCGGCCGGAGAAGCGGCCTCGGAGCCCGCGGCGCCTTCGGCCGATGAGTCGGCGGTCTCGGGGACTTCGGGAGCCTCGGGCTCGGGGCTGGTCAGAGCGCCGAGGTCGGACAGGGTCTTCTTTTTGGCCATGTTAGGCGCTCACCTTGTTCTTGCGGCTCATGCCGGCAACGTCGAGGGTTTCGGGGTTCTGGCCGCCGTGCGGATGCTCGGTCCCGGTGTAGAGGTGCAAGGATCGCATCTGCTGGCGGCCGAGCGGCCCGCGCGGGATCATCCGCTCGACGGCCTTTTCCAGCACCCGCTCGGGAAAGCGGCCTTCGAGCACCTTGCCGGCGGTCACTTCCTTGATCCCGCCGGGATAGCCGGTGTGCTTGTAATAGGTCTTCTGCTCGAGCTTTCGGCCGGTGAACCTGACCTTGCCGGCGTTGATCACGACGACATGGTCGCCGCAGTCGATGTGCGGCGTGTAGTTGGCCTTGTGCTTGCCGCGCAGGATGTTGGCGATGATTGTCGCCAGTCGGCCGACCACCAGCCCGTCGGCATCGATCAGATGCCATTTCTTGGTCACCTCGGCGGCCTTGACCGACTTGGTGGTCTTCATCAGCGCCTTCATGGCGGTTGTGCCTCTCGTTGGAACAGCAAAGGCGGCGCATCAGAGCGCCGCCGTGGAGAGGCTAATCGCGGCGGAAGGGCAGAAAGTCAAGCGAAACCGGGGGGCTTTGTTGGCGGGTATCATGTTACCCTACGCTTTGGCCACAGCCAAATGCGACCGTTCTATTCCTTGCCGGCGGCGGCTTTCTTCGGCGCCCGGGTCCAGCCGACGATCTTGTGCCCGCGCTGATCGAGGCAGCCGGCCATCGCCATCTGGATCGCCTTTTCCTTCTTGCTGCGCTTGATCTTGGACATCCCCCAGGCGCTCCCCAGGGCGACGAACGGGATGGCGATGACCGTCGCGCTGGCGATCGCCGCTCCGGCGAACATGCCGGCGCTGCTCGCCGCGGTGGCGCCGCCGGCCAGCACGCCGGCTCCGGCCGCCGC
>NZ_JACCSU010000099.1 GCF_013812825.1 Sphingomonas sp.
GAACAGCGCCCGGTCGCCGCGGTTGCGCAACGCCAGCAGCGCCCAGCCGATCAGTCCGGTGACCGGCAGCGCGGCGATCATGGTCGCGGTGTGCCAGCCGTGGCGGTACAGCGGCCGGGCCTCGCGCACATTGTTGAGCCACAACTGCTGCACTTCGGGCGACACGCCCTCCAGGCGCGACAGGCAGTGCGGCCACATCAGTGCGTGGAACAAGGCGACGACGACGCCCGCGGCGGCGGCCAATGCCAGGCGGCGTTTCCAGTCGCCGGGCGACAGCGCGGCAATCGCGAACAGCAAGGCGCCGCCGAGCAAGGCGTTCGACAGCCACACCGGCGACAGTGCGTCGCACACCGCCGACCGGTTGGCGTTCGACGCGAAGGCCAGGAAGGCAAGCGCGGTTCCTCCCGCGAGGGTCGCCGCGTAGGCGGCGAGACGGCGCTTCTCGTCCCGGTCGTCGACCCAGAACAGCACCGTCGCAGCGGCGGCGAGCGCGAGATAGATCAAAAGCTCGAGCCCGATCGCCAGCGACAAGGCGCTGGCAATGCCGAGGGTCGCGCCGCCGCGCGCTCGCCGGGGATCCGCCAGGCCGGCCACCGCGAGGCTGAGCAAGGCGAGCTGCCAGCCATGGTGGTCGATCCGGGTCGGCATGAACATGCCGTTGGCCGACCCGGCGCTGAACAAGGCGACGAAGCACAAGGCGTAAGCGGCCGGATGGACCAGCCGCCTGGCGGTGAGGGCGAGGCCAAACAGCAGCAGCAGATAAGGCACCAGCGGAGCAACCGCGACGGCGATGCGCTCGGCGTCGACGCCGCCGACCAGCGGTCGAAGCAGGAGGATCAATCCGGCGAGCGGCAGATCGACCAGCCGCGACCAGTGCATGTCGGCGCCGGCCGGTGGGTTGAGGCGGTACTGGCGAAGATCGAACCAGTCCTGTCCGGCGAGCAAGGCGCGGACCTGGCTGATGCGCATATTGTCGTCGGTGTCGACCAGGGCGAACGCGTGGATCTGCGCCCAGCGGTTGTAGACGAACCAGGCGCAGAGGATCAGCCAGGCGGCGAAAGTCACCCACTTCCAGTGCCGCTCGAGCAGCCGCACGGCCCGGTTGTCGTCCAGCTGATCCTTGCGCTCGCTCACTTTTCGCGCTCTAGCCGCTCGACCTCAAAGGGCAAGCGGCCGCCGGCGCGGCGGTCCAAACGCGAAGGTGCGATGCTCTCGACGAATTCCCCCGAACGCCGCGCAATGCTGTCGCAGCTGCTGCGTTTCCTGATCAGCGGCGCGTTGGTGACGATCCTCGGAGTCGCGGTCTACGCGTTGGTCGCTGTAGCGCTCCGCTGGCACCCGCAGCTCGGCAATCTGCTTGCTTATTTGGTGGCAATGGCGACCGGCTATGTGATGCACAGCCGGTGGAGCTTCCGCGATCACGGGCAGCGGACCAAAGGCACGGCGGTCAGGTTTGTCGTCGTGTCGCTGATCAGCCTCGGCCTCAACAGCCTGTGGATCGCCCTGGTCACGGGCCCGCTCGGGCTGGGCCCCGAGTGGCCGATCCTGCCGATGCTGTTCGTGACCCCGGCCGTGACTTTCCTTCTCAACCGGCACTGGGTTTTCGGCTGATGGAGCGCATCGTCTACGATAAGATGGCCGAGCTCGACCAGCGGCACTGGTGGTATCGGGCTCGTCGCCAAGTCCTCGCTGCGCTCATCCGCCGAAAGGCGCGGCCTCCCATCGGCGGCCGATTGCTCGAGATTGGCTGCGGGACGGGCCACAACCTGGAAATGCTCGGTGAGTTCGGCGAGCTCGACGCGCTTGAGCTGGACGCAATGGCGCGGGCGGTCGCCGAGAAACGGTTGGGCCGGCCGGTCCTGAGCGCTCCGCTCCCCGAGCTGCGCGGCGTTGCCGAGCAGCACTACGATCTGATCGCGGCTTTGGACGTCATCGAGCACATCGACGACGACAAGGCTTCGATCGCCTCGATCGCAACGCGCCTCAGGCCCGGCGGCAAGCTCGTGATCGCGGTTCCAGCGCACGAATGGATGTGGTCGGCCCACGACGTCGTCAGCCATCACAAGCGGCGCTATTCGAAGCGCTCGCTCAAAATGCTGATCGACGATTCGCCATTGCGGCTCGATTCGATCGGATACTTCAACAGCCTGCTCCTGCCGGCAGCGATGGCCGAGCGGATGGCATCGAAAATCCGTGGAAAGCGGGACGCGGACCTGTGGCTGCCGCCGCGGCCCGTCAACGCTGCTTTGGAATTGCTGTTCGCATCCGAGCGGCACTTGATCGGCCGGGTGCCCTTGCCTCCTGGATTGTCGCTGTTCGCGGTCGCCTCGGCCTGACCGGCTGAACGAGCCAAATTCAAGGTTAACAACCTCGCAATCTTTGGCTGCTTGTATGCCCCTCACATCAGCTGGATCCGGGGGAAATTGCGGTGCGGCTGATCCCGACCAATCTCGTCGAGCCGATCGCGCGCGCCAGGTCGATCTTCGAGGTTCAGGTCCGCGGCTGATCCACCCGGCTCTCAGCGTCGTCGGCGGGTGATTTCGAGATCACTCCAAGCGGCGCCGCGGGCCGACTTCCTCCACCCGCAATCTCCTGGACAATGTACAGCGGGCGCCGCTTCGCTTCATTGTAAAGACGGCCGATATATTCGCCCATGAGGGCGAGCACGAACATCTGGACCGCTCCCAGAACGACGACCACCAGCATCAGCGAAGTCCAGCCCTGAATGCTCTGGCCGCTCAGCCACAAATAGCCGATGAAGGCGATGAGCAGCACCGAGCTGATCGACAGCGCCAGCCCGACATGGCTCGCAAGCTTGAGCGGCGCCGATGAAAATCCGGTGATCGCATCAAACGCGAAGCGCACCATTTTGCGCAGCGGATATTTGGTCTCCCCGGCGAAACGCTGGTCGCGGTTGTAGACGATCGGAACCTGCTTGAAGCCGATCCACGCGACCATCCCGCGGATGAAGCGCGCCTGCTCGGGCATGGCCATCAGAGCGTCGACCGCGCGCCGGCTCATCAGCCGGAAATCGCCCGCATCGACCGGGATGTCCGCATCGGTCGCGCGCGAGAGCAGGCGGTAAAAACCGTGTGCGGTGGCGCGCTTGAAGGCGGTCTCGCCGGCACGGCTGCGGCGCACTCCGTAGACCACGTCGGCCTGCTCTTCGCGCATCTTTGCGAGCATGTCGGCCAGCAACTCGGGCGGGTCCTGGAGGTCGGCGTCGATGATCAGCACGACATCGCCGCGGGACAGGTCGAGCCCGGCGGTCAGCGCCAGTTGATGGCCATAGTTGCGCGACAGGTTGACCGCGACGAGCCTCGGGTCGTCGGCCGCGAGCCGCCGCATCGTCGACCAGCTCGCGTCGCGCGAGCCGTCGTTGACCAGCACGATCTCATAATCTTCGCCGACGCTCGCGCGAGCGGCGGCCGACAGCCGCTGGTGAAGCCGCTCGAGGCACGGCTCTTCGTTGAAGCAGGGAACGACGATCGACAGTGCGGTCATGGCCGGACCTGATACAGGACGGAGTCGGGCCCGCGCCAGACCAGATGCATTCCATCGACCAGTTGCGGGTCGAACGGGGGCGGGTCGATCAGCCAGACATAGTCGAAATGCTCGCGCGGCAGTTCAGCAAGCGCCCGGTCGATCCACCACCTCCGGGACCGGCAACCGTTGGGGCGAACGATCTGCGACGGGTCGGCGGAGAATATGCCCGGTTCGCGGTAGCGCAGCGTCAGCAGATTGGTGCCCTCGATCACCCACTGATCGTTGGAAAAGCCGTGGCGGCGGGCAATCACCATCGCCCCCAGGTGCACGTTGCGCTGCAGCGGCCACTGAATGCCGCAGCCGCGCCCGGCCAATGAGGCGACGCGCGCGCCCATCGGCACATGGTCGAGCGCTTCGAGCTTGGCGCTATGGTCGTTGGCGGCGAACGCCAGACTGATCGTCGTCCCGGCGGTCCGGAGCATCAGGAACGCGAGGCCGAGGATGGCGAGAGTTCGAGCGGTCTTGAGATGCATTTCGCCGCGAAAGCGGATTCCCAGCAAGGCAACCGCGAAGATGTAAGGCGCAAGCCGCATGTCGGCGTAGGCGGAAGCGAACAGCATGGCCGGCAGCAGCAGGAACATCGCCAACAGCACCAGCGCCGAGAAAGCAAGGTTGCGCGACAGGCTCAGTCGGCGGTTCGCGAGTGGGTAGACGATCACGGCCATGACCACGAACAAGGCCGCGGCATCGAGCACCAGCCAACGGTCGCGCAGCACCGATACGATCGCTTCGAGCTTCAGCTGCGGATCGAACCAATTGTGGAGCAGCGGCCCTTTCACGTCGTCGCGCCAGCTGAGGACAATCAGCGCCGGCAGCGCCATCACGACCGCGTGCGCGGCGGCCTTGAAGCCTGAGCGGACCCAGCCAATGCCGCGGTCGTGCTGCCGGACCGCCTCGGCCGAGAAAGCCATCAGCCCGAGCATTCCCCAGCCGAACGTGTGGGCGAAGAAGACGATGAAAGAGATCGGAACGAACAGGATCGCGCGGAGCTTCAGCCGGCCGAGCCGGGCAAGCCGCAGCCACAGGCCGAAGGCGAGGAAGGCGAGCGCGATCGACAGCGCATAATTGACGAAGCCGAACATGAACGGGTGGCTGAAAGCGAACGGCAAGGCGAACAGCACCGTCGGCGGCAGCCGCCCGTGAACCTCGCGAGCGACCCACAGGAAGCCGGCAACCGTCATCGGCGGGATTGCCAGAACGATCAGCTTGACCGCCAGCTCGAGCCCGAAGAGCTTGCTCATCGGGATGATCAACAGCTCGACCCCGAGGTTGCCGATCGGCGCCCATCGGTAGTCGTAATATTGCTGAAGCCACGGCGAGGTGTCGAGGTCGAGCTGCACTCGGTAGCGGCCCATGTGCCCGAGCAGGTCGACCAGCGGCGGAATGGCCGGATAGAGCAGCGGCACCGCCGACAGAAGGATCATCGCGGCGACGAACGGCCGGGCCTCCCACCAGGGCCGGTCACTGGTCCCGGATTGGCTCGGCGCTGGTGGCGGCATTCGGTTCTGGCGGTCCCCGTTCCCGACCCCACTAGCCGACGCTGCGGCTTTGTCCATCGGTGGGAGCAGCGGCCCTGGCCTCCCCACTAGCCTCACGCCTCGCACTTTCGTATCGCCGCCTCGGGGGGTGGATTTGCCTGAACGCGCCGCATCGAGCCGGTTGATTGGAGCGCTGGCCCGCTGGAGCCCGTGGGTGATCGGATCGGCGCTGTCGCTGCTGATGTTCTGGGTCGACTTCACCCATTCGGACGACGGCAACCTCGACGGCAAGGCGTTCTTGGGCCGCGATTTCGTCAACCTGTGGGCCGGCGGGCACTTGCTGTGGGACGGCCGCCCCGAGGCGATCTACCACGTCGCCGCTTACCGCGAGCACCTCGCCAGCCTGTTCGGCCCGCTGGGCGGCCACAATTATTCCTACCCGCCGATTACGTTTCCGGTCGCCCAGCTATTCAGCCTGCTTCCCTATTGGCTGGCGCTGCCGCTGTGGCTCGGGTCGACCGGCGCGCTGTTCGTCTGGGCGGCGCGGCGCTGGTGGCCGAGCGGCTGGGCGCCCGTCTGGCTGGCGGTGCTGACCCCGGCGGCGCTGATGAACATCTGGGCCGGCCATTACGGCTTCCTGGTCGGCGCCCTGTTCCTGATCGGATGGGAGCGGCTCGATGCAAAGCCGTGGCAGGCGGGGCTGTTGTTCGGCCTGCTGCTGGTGAAGCCTCACCTCGCGATCCTCGTCCCGATCGTGCTTCTGTTGCGCGGCCAATGGACCGCCTTGTTGTCCGGCGCCCTGACGGTCGCGGCGCTGATCGCGGCGACGTCGGCGATCTACGGCTGGAGCGTCTGGCAGCAGTTCCTGTTCGGCGCCGGCTCCTTCCAGGCCGGACTGATCGACGCCGGCACGTCGTTCTTCGGCTACATGTCGACATCGATGGTCACCGCGATGCTGCGGCTGTCCGACAGCTGGGCGCTGGCGTTCGGGGCGCAGATGCTGCTCGGGGCGGCGGCGGTGGCGATGGTCGCGGTCGCGGCTCGGCGGCCGCTGCCGACGTTCGACCTGGCGATGCTGGCGGCGACCGCGACCTTCCTCGTCCTGCCCTACGCCTTCAACTATGATTTGACGGTGGTGATGGTCGCGGCCGTCCGGCTGTGGGCCGATCCGAAGGCGACGCGCGCCGAGCGCTGGCTCGCGG
This sequence comes from Sphingomonas sp., assembly GCF_013812825.1. Lineage (GTDB taxonomy): Bacteria > Pseudomonadota > Alphaproteobacteria > Sphingomonadales > Sphingomonadaceae > Sphingomicrobium. The sequence continues at coordinate 6,227 of NZ_JACCSU010000099.1, forward strand.
TCACGGGATTCCTCAGCCCGCAGATCGGCATGCTGCTGGCGCCGCTCGCGGTCCCGGCGATGCCGCTGATGCTCGCGGCGCTGCTTGCCGGCCAGTTCAGCCGGGCGCTCCGGATCAGTCCTTCCGCCGCTGCTCGCGCCGCGCCAGCAGCCGCAGCCTGAGCGCGTTCAGTTTGACGAAGCCCGCGGCGTCGGACTGGTCGTACGCGCCGGAATCGGCCTCGAAGGTCGCGATGTCCGGATCGTAGAGGCTTTCGGGCGAGCGGCGGCCGGTGACGTGCACGGCGCCCTTGTAGAGCTTGAGCCGCACCTCGCCCTCGACGCGTTCCTGGCTGCGGTCGATCAGCGCCTGCAGCATTTCGCGCTCGGGTGAAAACCACAGCCCATTGTAAACGAGCTCGGCGTAGCTCGGCATCAGCTCGTCCTTCAAATGCGCGGCGCCGCGGTCGAGGGTCAATTGCTCGATTGCCCGGTGGGCGGAGTGGAGGATGGTGCCGCCCGGAGTCTCGTACATGCCGCGGCTTTTCATCCCGACCAGGCGGTTCTCGACCAGGTCGAGGCGGCCTACTCCGTGCGCCTTGCCGAGCGCGTTCAGCCGCGCCAGCAGCGAGGCCGCCGACAGCGCCTCGCCGTTGACCGCGACCGCGTCGCCGCGCTTGAACTCGACCGTGATCTCTTCGGGCGCGTCGGGAGCGCTCAGCGGATCATCGGTGCGCGAATAGACGTAAGGCGGGACCTCGGCCCACGGGTCCTCGAGCACTTTGCCCTCGCTCGACGTGTGCAGCAGATTGGAGTCGGTCGAGAACGGGCTTTCGCCGCGCTTGTCCCTGGCCACCGGGATCTGGTGCTGCTCGGCGAAATCGATCAGCGCGGCGCGGCTGTTGAGGTCCCATTCGCGCCACGGCGCGATCACTTTGATGTCGGGCGCCAGCGCATAATAGCCAAGCTCGAAGCGCAATTGGTCGTTGCCCTTGCCGGTCGCTCCGTGCGCGACCGAGTCGGCCCCGACGGCTCGCGCGATCTCGACCTGCCGCCTAGCGATCAGCGGCCGGGCGATCGCGGTGCCGAGCAGATAGGCCCCTTCGTAAAGCGCGTTGGCGCGCATCATCGGGAAGACGAAGTCGCGAACGAACTCCTCGCGCAAATCCTCGATGAAGATGTGCTCGGGCTTCACCCCCATCATCGCGGCCTTCGACCGCGCGGGCTCGAGCTCCTCGCCCTGGCCGAGGTCGGCAGTGAAGGTCACCACTTCGCAGCCATAGCGCTGCTGCAGCCATTTCAGGATGACGCTGGTGTCGAGCCCGCCCGAAAAAGCGAGCACGACGCGCTTGACGGACTCGGTCATGGGCGCGCCAATGCCCGCGCTGCCGGCACCATTCAAGCGCGATACAGCTTGCCGCGCTTACGCCGCCCCCTGGAATTTCACCCGAGGGAGCGAAGCGAAAATGATCAAATATCTACTGGCCGGCGGCGCGGCCGCTGCGACGATCGCACTTGCACCCGCGCTCGCCCAGAGCGTGCAGCCGGCGCCCGCCCCGAACGTTCTGATCCACCGCGCGCCGATGGCCGCCAAGGTCCACACGCGGGCTTCGGTTCAGCAGACGGTCGCCCGGCATTTCGCTCGACTCGACGCCAATCGCGACGGGTTCGTCACCAAGGCTGAAGCGGCTGCCGTCAAGGCCGCTCATGCAGGCAAGCGGGGCGATCGCTCAGCGATGCGCGCCGCGGGCCGCGACCCCGGAGCAATATTCAACCGCCTGGACACCAACCGCGACGGTTCGATCAGCCGGGCCGAGTTCGACGCCCGCCGCGCGCAGCGCCAGCAGCGGATCGCCACCCGCGATGCCAACGGCGACGGCCGCCCCGATGTTCGCCGGATGGGCGGAGGCTTCGGTGCGTTCGGTGGCCGCATGTTCGACATGGCCGACGCCAACCGCGACGGAAGGGTCACGCTTCAGGAAGCGACGGGCGCCGCGCTGCAACACTTCGACATGGCGGACGCCAATCGCGATGGCCAGGTCACTCGCGAGGAGCGGATTGAGATGCGCCAGAAGATGCGCACGGAACGCCGCCCGGGATGAGTTGCGCGGATACCGAGCAAAGGGCCTGGCGGGAAACCGCCGGGCTTTTTTTCTAAGCCTTGAGCTTGCGGTAGCGGGCTTCGGCCTTGGCCATGTAATCGCGCGTGATCGGCAGTGCGTTGCGGTTGCGGATATACTGGATCTGGTAATTGCAGGTGCCGCCATTCTCGAACATGACGATGCCGCCGGCCAGATAATATTCCCACATGCGAAAAAAGCGCTCGTCGTAGAGTTCGACGACCCGCGAGCGAGCGGCGGTGAAGCGCGCAAGCCATTCGCGCAGCGTGTAGGCGTAATGCAGCCGCAAAGTCTCGACGTCGCTGGCGATCAGCCGCGCCTTCTCGCTCGCCGCGAACATCTGCGACAGCGACGGCAGATGATAGCCGGGAAAGATGTATTTGTCGGTGAACGGGTCGGGAGCGACCGTCGCCTTTCCCAACCGGCCGATGGTGTGCAGAAGCATCACTCCGCCGGGCTTCAGAAGCTCGCGGCACTTGGCGAAGAAGTCGTCGTAATGGGCGAGCCCGACGTGCTCGAACATGCCGACCGAGACGATGCGGTCGAACTGGTCGTCGACCAACCGGTAGTCGATCAGCTCGAAGCGGACATGATCCGAAACGCCGGCCTCCTCCGCGCGCCGGCGAGCGACCTTGAGCTGCTCCTCGGACAAGGTGATTCCAAGCACGTCGACCTTGGCGACCCGGTGCAGATAAAGCGCCATGCCGCCCCAGCCGCAGCCGATGTCGAGCACCCGGTGCCCGGCCTTGAGGCCGAGCTTGGCGGCGATATGGGCCTTCTTGTCGGACTGCGCGGCCTCGAGGCTGTTGCCGGGGCTGGTGTAGTAAGCGCAGCTGTACTGCCGGTCGTCGTCGAGGAAGGTTTCGTAGAGCTCGTCGCGAAGGTCATAATGATGGGCGACGTTGCGCCTCGCCCGGCGCGGGTCGTTGCGGCGCAGCAGCGCTTTCAAGGCGGCGAGCCTGCCCTTGCCGGCGATCTTGCCG
>NZ_JACCSU010000002.1 GCF_013812825.1 Sphingomonas sp.
ACCGCGGTGCGCTCCTCGGCGGCGATCTTGTCCTCGGCCATTCGGCTGCGGCGCTCGATCAGCGCCTCGGCGTCGCTTTTCGCCTTGGCGACGATTTCGCCGGCCTCGGCATGAGCGCGCTCGATCACCGCCGCGGCCTCCGAGCCGGCTGACTTCGCTTTCGCCTCATATTCGGCCTTCAACGCTTCCGCTTCCTTGCGCAGCGCTTCGGCTTCGGCGAGTTGATCGCGGATCAGAGCGATCTTCGCATCGAGCGCCTTGCCGATCGCCGCCGGCACTTTCTTCCAGATCATGATCGCGATGACGACGAGCATCGCCATGGCGATGAACATCGGCGCGTCGATCAGCCCGAACGCCTTGGCCGGCGGCGCGTGGGGCGCCTCGGTGCCGGCGGTCGGCACCGCCTCGGGACGAGGGACCGGCTGCCCCGGCTGGGCGGGATGCGCGCTAGACATGGAATTCCGCCTTGACCGCGGCCGCGGCCTCGCCCTTGCCGACCTTGATCCCGGCCAGGCGCGCGACCATTTCCTGTGTGGCCTCGACGGCGGCTTCCTCGACTTCGCCGCGGGCGGCATCGGCTGCGACGCGGATCTTCGCCTCCGCCGAGGCGACCTTCTTGGCGATTTTTTCCGCCGCGGTCCGAATCTGCTGCTCGGTTTCGAGCGCGCTCGCCTGGCGGGCTTCGCGGGTCAGCTTGGCGGCCTCGGCGCGGCTCTCGTCGATGCGTTGCCGGTAGGCGGCCTCGGTTTCCTCGGCCGCCTCGCGCGCCGCTTGTGCGCGCTCCAGATCCTCGGCGATCCTTTTCCCGCGCAACTCGACCGTCGATTGGATCTTCGGCACCATCCCTCGGCCAATTCCGAAGAACAGGATTCCGAACACCACCGCCAGCCAGAACAGCTGCGACGAGAAAATGAACGGAAGTTGCTCGATCTGGGGCATTTATCGTCCTGCTACGCCTCGCCGCTCTACTCAACGCGCGTAGAGGATGATCATCGCCACCGCGAAGGCGATCAGGCCGAGCAGCTCGGCGGCGGCGAAACCGATGAACAACCGCCCCTGCTGGCCCTCGGCGGCGGCCGGGTTGCGAAGCGCGCTCTCGAGGAACGAGCCGAACACGTTGCCGACGCCGATCGCGGCGGCGCCGACGCCGATCGCCGCGAGGCCGGCACCGATGACTTGTGCGGAAGCGAAGTCCATTTGAAGCTCCTTGGTTTGAATTTTAGTGAAGGTTGATGGCGTCGTTGAGGTACAGCGAGGTCAAGAGCGCGAACACATAGGCCTGGATCGCCGCGACCAGCAATTCGAGCGCCGCGACGCCGACGATGAACAGGAAGCTGATCAGGCTGATCCCGGTGCCGAGGCCGCCGGCGTTGAAGCCGTTGACGACGAAGCTCCCGAACACCTCCATCAGGATGTGCCCCGCGATCATCGCCACGAACAACCGCAAACCGAGGCTGAACGGCCGCACCATGAACGAGATGAACTCGATGCTGGCAATGAGCGGGATCATCACCTTGGGAGTCCCGTGGGGGACGAACAAGGAGAAGAAATGCAGGCCGTGCTTCCAGAAGCCGATAATCAGGACGATCGAGAAGCTGAGCACCGCGAGCACGCCGGTGATGCTGAAATGGCTGGTGGTGGTGAAGGCGTGGAATCCCGGGATGATTCCAAACGGCATCAGTCCGAGCAGATTGGCGACCAGGATGAAAGCGAACAAGGAGAAGATGTAGGGGGTGAACCTGCGGCCCTCGGGCCCGATGTTGACCCGGACCATGTCGTCGATGAAGCCGGTCAGCCCTTCGACCGCCATCTGCCAGCGGTCAGGGACCAGCTGGCGCTTCATGCCCATCGCCATGAACGCGAAGATGACCGCCAGCGTGACCAGCATCCATGCCGAGCTGTTGGTGAAGCTCAAATCAACGCCGCCGACGTTCAGCGGAACCAGCGGCTCCACCGTGAACTGGTGCATCGGGTCGATCTTGCCTTCGGCCGCCACTTCGCTTGCTACCTCAAGAACCTGCGCCCGGGGGCGTCTTGGAAATCCGCATGACGTTCACCACCCCGACACCGAAACCCACGAACAGCAGCACCAGGAAGAACGTCGGGAAGGTCCCGAACAATGAGTCCAGGCCCCAGCCGATAATCCCGGCGCCGGCCGGAGCGCCGACCAGATGGCTGAACATCCGCTGCCAGATCCGAGTCGTCGGATTCGGCTCCGCCCTGTGGGTCCGCTTGGCCTCCGCCGCCTGCACCCTCTCGAGCCGCTCTTCGAGCGAATCGAGCCGTGCATCGGGTGGAAGCTTTGGGTCCTGCCCGGTCTCGTCCGCCGCCATGAATCTTCCCTGTGCGTCGCCCCGCCAGACAAGGGGGATGCAAAGGGCGAGGAACATGGCGGTTTACGAGCCCGCCAAGGCGCGGCTCCTTTATGAACCGGCGCCTATATAGTCAACCGCCCCCACCATCCCCGAGCGCCGGGATTACCGGCAATATTGGGGGACCGGCGCCGGCTGGCCGGCAAGCCGCAGCCGCCACTGGCCGTCCACCAGCATGTAGGCCTGCTCGACCTGCACTCGAGCGAGCAATTGGCAGCCGGCAGCGATTCCGACCTCCTGCGGGGCAACCCTGCGGCTCCTGGCGAGATTGCTGTAGAGCGCGCGCCGGCGGATATTGATCGCACTGACCTGGCTGCGCGCCACCGCCGAAGGCATCCCGACGTAACCCAGATAGCCGTCGTAGCGCTCGCCGACCTGCCCCGCCTGCCGGGCCGCGTCGACCGCGGGCGTCTGGGCGCTCGATGGCACCGCCACGGCCATGATTCCCGCCGCCCCAAGGAACAGCAGCCGCCTCATGGCTGTCTCGGCTTCTCGGGCGGGTTCTGCGGGAAGGCCTGCGGATTCTGCCGGATCATCTGGTCGACGTCGCGCTGCATTCGGACCAGGACTTCCTGCGAGATGTCGACGTTGAGGTTGATCTCGATCGGCTTTTCCGGGGCCTTCACCGTAACGCATCCGGCCAGCGGGAGCGCCAGCACCGCTCCCGGCAGGAGCAGCAAGGGTGATTTCAATCGTGTCTTGGTCATGGTCATTGCTCGCTTGGTTGTGACGGTTGGGTTGTTACTTCGACTTCGTCGGTGGGCGTGGTCCGTGTCTGGTCTTCGTCTTTGCGCATCGTCCGGGTCTCGGTGACGATCCCCGGAGTGTCGAGCGGGAACGGCATCACCGGCTCGATGACGGTGGTCGGGTCCTTGAAGCCCTTGGCCATCTGGATGAGCGCCCGGAACGGGCCGCGGATGTTGAGATTGACCCGCAGCGGCACCTTCCGGAAGGCGCCGCGCACCAGGCCGGCGACGAACCCGCCTTCACTGCCGAGCGAAATCTCGTTGATCGTGAAGCGGGTCGCGAATTCGCCGGCAAGCTCGCCGTCGAGGCGAATGACCATCGACCGGTAGCGAATGTTGCTGAGAAGATCGAAGGCGACTCCGACCATCAGGCCCGCGTCGGGCTTCGTGCCGGTGTAGCGGAACTCGCCGCCCGGCGGGCGTGAATCGAGCCTTCCGCCGACCAGCCGGCCGCCTTGCGCGTCGAAGATCATCGGCAGCACCCCGTCGAAGGTGCCGGTGATCACGATCCCGTCGAAGCCGAGGCTGTCGATGAAGGTCTTCGCGTTGAATCCGACCACCTGGAACGTCAGCCGCTTGGCGCTCGGCCGATTGAAGTTGAGCACCGTCTCCTGGAGGATCAGTCGCCCGCCCATGAACGGCCACTCGCCGCGCTCGACCTTGACCAGCTGGTTGGGCAGCAGCTGGTAGCGGATGACTCCGTTCTCGACGAGAATGCCGGGGTTGATCGAGCCGATCGTCGCGGTCTGGCCGGGCGCCGTCTCGAGGCCGAGCAGATCGGTGAAGCGGATGGTGGTCGTCAGGTCGGTAACGGGTCCGAACGGCGCTGCGAGGTCCATTCCGGCGGTCGAGAATTCGCCGCTGGAAGTGACGTTGCCCGAGCCGCTCCAGTTGATCCTGCCCTGGCCGGTGACGGTGCCCTCGACGAGCGCGACCACGCCTTCGCTCAACCGCGTCAGCTCTTCGGGCTGGAGAGCCTCGCCGAAGCGGATCCCCGGCACATCGAGGAGCGCGCTGCCGACGCCGCTGTCGAGGTCGTGGCGAATGGTGACATCCGTGACCCTGATCTTGGTCGCGGGGTGATGGAGCGACCCGCCGCCGCGAATGTCGTCGCCGGACATGGTGAACCGGAAGTCTTCGCTGCGCAGCGGATAGAAACGCGGTTCCGGGTTGCGATCGGTGACCGTGACCCCGCCGTTGACGGTCAGGTCGCCCTTGTAGAAGCGCCAGCGGCCGTTGGCGTCGCTCATCTGCACCGGCACTCGGCCGACGAGCCCCTCGGCATCGGCGAAGGTGCCGCTCACACCGCTGCCCTGGAAGGTTCCGCGCAGGTTGTTCGCTCCGAACACGATCGGCGCCTTGGGATTGCCGAGCCGCATCAGGAAGTCGGCGGCGGTGAACGCCCGGCCGTCGATGATGCGGGCGGTGTCGGCGGTCACTCGAAGCGGTGAGTCGCCGAGCCGCCCGGCAAGGTTCAGCCGGTCGATCCTGGCGCCGATCCGGACCGGCCCGGTCGCGCTCTTCGAGACGATTGCGGACTGGCCGGCCGGGCACACGGGAAGCCGGGTGCGCCCGAGCTCCAGCGCCCGGAATCGGAGATAGTCGGCGCTGACGACGACGCATCCGCGGCCCAAAGCGAACCCGCCGTTGGCCGCCAGAGTGGCACTGATCGGGACCCGCAAGCCGCGCACGCGCCCGTCCGGGAAGGCGCCGTCGACCTGGGCGACGGTGCTGACCTGCGTTGCTCCTGAGCGGTCGGCGGCAAAGCGGATCGGCGCCAGCGCCAGCCGCGAGCCGCCCGCCGTATAGGGAGCGAACTCGGCCACTCCACTCAGCGGCGCGCCGGTGCGCGGCTGGCGCATGACGATTCGCCCGGTCGGCAGGCCGCCGCCGCCGGTCTCGATCATTCCGTCGACCCGGATGCGCCCGTCCGGCCAGTAATAGGTGGCTCCGTCGCCGCCCGAAATGCGGACTCGGGCGCCGTTCGGGCCGGTGACGTCGGCGGTTTCGATCCGGGCGGCGCCGCCACCGGGGAAATTCACCACCCGGATTTCGCCGGTCGCATCGAAATTGCTCACCGTCCGGCGGATGGCGTTGCCCATCGCTGTCGCGACCGGTCCGATTGGGGTCTTTTGCGCCGCCGCGAGCGGGCCGGTGATGCTTGCCAGAATCGACGGCTCGAGCGTCGCGCTGTTCGCCGCATAGTCCCCGACGAACATGAAGGTGCCGCCGGTCACGCCCAACCGATACCGCCCGTCCAGTCGAGTCCGCTCGGCCGACACGGTCGCCAGCCGCGATCGCTGCGCCGCCAGCTTGACCGATCCACGGGTCGCCGTCGGATCGCCGCGGAAGGTCAGCTCGCCGACGAACGCAGCGAGCCCGTTCTCGCCGGCGATCAGTCGGGGGATCGCCATCCGGCCCCGGCCGTCATACCTCGTGAAGGACTCGTTGAAGCGGCTGTTGATGTTGAACCGCGGCTCGACCATCTGGAACCGGCTCTGCGGGCAGGTGAGCCGATCCAGCGCCAGCGGACCTTCCACATGAGGCCGGCGGGCGACGACCTCGATGGCGACATTCGCCTTCAAATTGGCGATCTGGCATCGCCCCGGGATCAGCCGGCGGCTCGACGCGGCCATCCGCCCCTTGAAGCCGCCGCTCAGATTGCCGGCGCCCCGCAGCGCGATCCCCAGCTGACCGAACGGGGTCGCCAGGCTGATGCTGCTGTCGGCGACGTCGAGGACGAAATTGGGCAGCTCGAACGGCTTGTCGGTCGGCGGCGGCAGCAATTTGTCGATCTGCCCCCAGCTGACCCGCCCCTTCACGACCCGGCCGCGAAGGCGCACGCCGCGCGCAACGACTCGGTAAATCTCGACGCTTCCGTCCCATTTGATGCGGGTCTGGATCTTCGCGAACCGGGCGGTGAGGTCGGGCCGGCGAGGGTCGCCGATGACCAAATTGCTGACCTGCTGGGTGCGCAGCCCGACCCGGTCGAGCTTGTAGCTTGCGTCGACTCCGCGGCTTTCGAACTCGCGCTCCAGGAATTCGGTCGCGATCGGCCGCCGAGCGATCCACAGGGCGGCCACCGCAATCAACAGCAGGATCAGCAGGCCGATGCCGACGATCATGAAGGCGCGGCGCCCGCGATAGCGTCGCACGCGGACTGTTTCCGAGGCCTCGCCGGAGAGCGGCCCTCCATCGTCGATCGGCCTGACCACCATCGGCTCTTAGTAACCCTTCCGGGGCAACCCCGTTCCGTATGCGGCACGACCCAGAATATTGCCTTGGCGCATGTTGCTTTCCAGACGCAGCGATCTGTGGTTGAGTGAGGGCTGCTCGGCGGTCGCATCAGGAGGCGGCATGCGGAGCGGAGTCACGACCATTGCCGATGACGGCAGAGGCCACCGCGCGCGCCTTCGGCAGCGGCTGTTCGACGGCGGCCCCAAAGCGCTGCTCGATCATGAGCTCATTGAATATCTGCTCGCCCTCGCCATCCCGCGCCGCGATACCAAGGCGCAGGCCAAGAAGCTGATCGCCGAGTTTGGCGGCCTCGGGCCGCTGCTGTCGGCGGACGCCGAGACGCTCAGCCGCGCGGGGCTCTCCGAAAGCACGGTCGCGGCTCTGAAAATCGCCGAGGCGAGCGCCCTTCGGCTCCTGGAAACCCGAATCGAGGGGCGGCCATTGCTGTCGAACTGGGAAGCGCTTGGCGATTATCTGCAGGCGGCGATGGCCCATACGGCGGTCGAGGAAGTGCGCGTGCTGTTCCTCAACGCCAAGAATCTGCTGATCGCCAACGAGGCCATGTGGCAGGGCTCGGTCGACGAAGCTTCGGTCCATGTCCGCGAGGTGATCAGCCGGGCGATCGCGCTGGGAGCGACGGCGATCATCATCGTCCACAACCACCCGAGCGGGGATTCGACTCCGAGCACCCAGGACATCCGCCTGACCCGCAACCTGGTCGAGGCGGGCAGGCACATGAAAATCACCGTCCACGATCACGTCGTCGTCGGCTCACAGGGCCGCAGCAGCCTGAAGGCGCTGGGGCTGATCTAAGCGAGCGTAGCCCAACGTCCGCTTTCGACCCATTGCGGGCATTGGCTGATCGGCCGATGAAGGTGCTGGCGAGCGTGGGAGGGTATATGCGTGTGTCTGCGGCAGCAGTTCTGTTTTCGGTCGGGGTGGCCGCAAGCGCCCCGGTATCGGCCCAGCTCACACCGCGTACCACTAACCTGAAGACCGCGCCGTGCGAGCTTACGATTCGACCCGAAGTCCAGCCGCGCGTATCGTGCTACCGTCTTACCGTACCCCGCCGCTACGACGATCGGTCTCGCGGCACGTATGAGCTTGCCGTCTTCGTGCGCCGAGCCGAAACGCCGGTGCCCGGGCGCGCTCCGGTGCTCTGGCTCCACGGCGGGCCTGGCAGCGGCGTTGGCGCAAGGGCCCTCAACACGGATTACCCGTTTTTCCCAGGCGCCGATGTGGTTTATTTCGCCAGCCGCGGCTCCTATCCGTCTCAGCCACAGCCCTGTCGGGATCTGGACCAAAAACAAGCTCTTGCCCTTGTCGGGAAGTTATCGTTCGCTGAGCGGAGGGCGCGTTACCTAGCTCCTCACCTGGAGTGCCGCAGACGGCTCGACGCACTGAACATCCAAACGGATGAGTTCGGAACGAGCCTCAACACGGAGGATATCGAGCGGCTGCGCCGCGCACTCGGCGTTGAGCAGTGGAACGTGTGGGCGAACAGCTATGGGACGGGATCGGCCTATGACCTGCTGTTCCGATATCCTCGCTCGGTTCGAGCCGCCCTCCTCAGTTCTCCAATTTCACTCATTGCCACTGGGGCCATATTCCTGCGCCGCGACGCGAAGTACATAAAGCGGCTGGCTGAATATTGCCGAGTTGATGCGGCTTGCGCAGTTGCCTTCCCCGACCTGCAGGCGTCAGTCGCTCGGGCCCGATCTTCGCTTGTGGGGCAGCCGATCGTCACGAGACCTTTCCCCGCGCCATTCGACAGTGCCGACGTGGTTCTTGATGAAACGCTTTTCGACACGGTTCTTTCAGAGCTGATCAATAACGCGCCTAGCCTGCCAAAAATCCCGCGCTTCATCCGCGCAGTTCTGGAGCGTGACGTGACACATATCGCAGAGATCACCCGCCCCCTGGGTGCGAGGCTCGGCGGTCTAAATGTCTTTGGGCATACGGCTTTCAAGTGCCGCGATCTCCCACAGTTCAGTCCAGACCCGCTCGTCGAAGTTCGGCCAGCATGTCCGACCTGGGGTTTGCGTGGCCCGCCGATCCGAGTGCCTCGCCGAGTGCAGACCCCGGTGCTGCTGTTGACAGGTGAGCTCGACAATAACACGCCGCCCGAGCATGGCGCCGCAGCGCAAAGGCTGATGGGCAGGCGCGCGCGGCACGTCAACATCCCTACGGTAAGCCACGGGCCCTATGGCTATAACGCCTGTGCACGCGAAATCGCGCACGCCTTCTTCGAACGCCCGGAGGCGCCGCTAGACACCTCCTGCCTCACGACGATACCGCCCCTGCGGTTCGATCTTGCCCGGGCGGGAAGTTGAGGCGCCGCGCCGGCGAGCCCTTCGTAATATCTTGCTTTGTTAGCCGGCAAAGGAATGTCGGCTTTCCACCCAAAGCAGACATTAGCCGAGGAGTTGCTTTTCAACCCATTGCGGATATCACATCAGCGCGACCTAGCCCTAGGCATTTGCCGTATCGGCGTCGCCCGGAGGCTGCTCAGCTCCTTCAGCAGCCCGTAAGTTGGTTGCCTTCATCTTGCCCCGCTGATCGTCCTCGACATCGTAGGACACGCGCTGGCCTTCTCTCAGAGTGCTCATTCCCGAGCGCTCCAAGTCAGAAATATGGACGAACGAGTCCGGTCCCCCGTCCTCGGGTTGGATAAAGCCGAAGCCCTTAGACTCATTGAAAAACTTGACAGTGCCGACCGGCATTTCGGGACTCCTTCTCTTCTGGACCCGAGGTGTCGGATCTCAACGCAACGAGCAACGAGTGAGAAAGATAAAGGAGCCGCAGTAGCGTCCGCTTTCGACACATTGCGGGCATTGGCTGTACGCCTGCGTCACTTCTGGCGGCGTGGATCGTCTGCGGGGTTAACGTAGGTGATGCCGGCCGGCCCCGTGAACTGTACCTGCAGGACAGCTTCGTAATCGCCCGTCCAGGCGTAGTGGGGATGGCGGGCCGGGTAGACCCATAGCGAGCCCGGCGGTAACAGCCTGCCGACCTTTTCCGCCCTCGTGCCGCCGTTGGTTCCGATGTGGCCGCTGACCACCGTCACGACCTCGGAATACGGGTGCGTGTGAGGCGGCATGGTGAAGTGCGGCGGGAACTTGATGCGCATGACGACCGTGTCGCCCGTCGCCACCGGATTGCCCGCCAGGGTCGCGACGAGCACGCCCTTCGGAAAGGCTGGATTGGCTTGCCAGATCAATGCGTCCGGGCTGACGACCGCTGTGTGTCGAGTGCCTTGCGCGACTGCAGTGCTTGCGCTGCACGCAAGACACATAGCGATTAGAGCAGTTTTCATCGTCGCCTCCCATAACTGGCCCGGGATGCTAGAGGGATTCGAAACTGGCTCCAAATCCCCGTGAGAGCTGAATCCAGAGTGGCGCGTGCGGCATGCCCGCTTCCACCGAAAGCAGACATCTCGTCCCGCTCGCGGCCGATTTGATGTCCAGTTTGATGAAGGGCGGCGCCTCTGCTAGCCGCGCCGGGGATGGTTCCCCGCTACTCCCGCCCGCAAATGACGGCCATCTGGTCGGCGCAGAACCGCTATCGCATCTGGTTTGCGATCGAGGTGTTCGCAGCCGAGGCGATGGGCCGGTCGGGCGCGATCCCGGCGGAGGATGCGGCGAAGATCCGCGCCGCCTACGGCGCCGACGTTCTGGGCGAAATCGACATCGCGGCGATCGACGAGATCGAGGCGGTGACGCGGCACGACGTCATCGCCTTCCTCACCTGGGCGGGAACCAAGCTGGGCCCCGAAGCGCGCTATCTGCACCAGGGGATGACCAGCTCCGACGTGCTCGACACGGCGCTTGCGGTGCAACTGAAGCAGTCGGCGGATCTGCTCGTCGAGGATCTCGATCAACTCCTCGCGGTGCTCAAGCGCCGCGCGCTTGAGCACAAGCGCACTCCGACCATCGGCCGAAGCCACGGAATCCACGCCGAGCCGACCAGCTTCGGCTTGAAGCTCGCCCAGGCCTATGCCGAGTTCGACCGCGCCCGCGACCGCCTGACCGCCGCGCGCGACGACGTCGCCACCTGCGCAATTTCCGGCGCCGTCGGGACGTTCGCCAACGTCTCGCCCGACGTCGAAGCCCATGTCGCCGCCGAGCTCGGACTCAGGCCCGAGCCGATTTCGACGCAAGTCACCCCGCGCGATCGCCACGCGATGTTCTTCGCGACATTGGCCGTGATCGCCTCGTCGATCGAGCGGCTGGCGACCGAGATCCGCCACCTGCAACGGACCGAAGTGCTCGAGGTCGAGGAATATTTCTCGCCCGGCCAGAAGGGCAGCTCGGCGATGCCGCACAAACGCAACCCGGTGCTGAGCGAAAACCTCACCGGGCTCGCGCGGATCGTCCGCAGCGCCGTCACTCCCGCGCTCGAGAATGTCGCCTTGTGGCACGAGCGCGACATTTCGCACTCATCGGTCGAGCGGTTCATCGGCCCCGACACAACGATCACGCTCGATTTCGCCCTGGCGAGGCTCACCGGCCTCGTCGACCAATTGCTCATCTATCCCGAACGGATGCGCAGGAACCTCGACCGAATGGGCGGGCTGGTTCACTCGCAGCGCGTGCTTCTGGCGCTGACCCAGGCCGGCCTTGGCCGCGAGGAGGCCTACGCGCTGGTCCAGAGCCACGCGATGAAAGTCTGGGAATCCGATGGGGAACTGTCGCTTCTCGATCTGTTGAAGAGCGATCCGGCGGCGACCAGGCGGATCCCCGAGACGGAGCTTGAGAAGCTGTTCGATCTCGATCACCATCTGCGCCAGGTCGACCACATATTCGCCCGAGTCTTCGGGCCAGATGCCAGCCAATGAGCATGCCGGAATTGGAAAGCGACAGCGTTCAGGTGACGGATTCGCCGTTCACGCCCGCCGAGGCGTTGCCCGGCGACGTGCAATTACAGTCGTCGGGGTTCCTGCTCGAGCTGTCGGCCGACTGGCTGGTCTTGCGGGCATCCGAAAACGTTCACGAGTTCCTCGGCGAATATCATGTGACCCTGATCGGCGAGCCGCTCGCCGAATTCGTTCGAGCGCAACCGCTGCACGACCTTCGAAACACCATTTCGCGCCAAAGCGGCCGAAGCGGCATTGCTCGCGCCTATCGCGTGCGCCTCACCGACAGCCCGCGTTGCTTCGACCTCGCCTTCCAGCTCAGCGGCGGCAAGATCCTGCTCGAGGGCTTGCACTGTGCCGACGAAAATTTGGGCGCCGCACTTGGTTCGGTCAGCGGGCTGATCGACGGACTGGTCGGCAAGGATCGCTCAACCCTGCTCGAGAACGCGGCCCGGCGCATTCGGGCGCTGACCGGCTTCGATTGCGTGCGGATTTCCACCAGCGGCGATGGCCGCGACGAGAGTGCCGAAAGCAGCCGCGCTGGTTGGCCGGCCCGGACGGACCCCGCCGATCGTCTCAACGAGTCGCTGATCCTCGGCGACGCCACCGCCGAATCGGTGTGCCTGTTCCCGCGCACGCCAAGTGACCGGGCGCCCGAAAAAGCCCTCCTGAGGTTGCCCGCGAGGGAGCAACTGGAGCCCATCCGGGCGCGCGGCATTCGATCGCTTCTGAACGTGCCGATCAGGCTCGATGGAAAATGGGCGGGGCAGATCGAATGCGAGAACCGTGACCCGCGCGAGCCCAGCTTCGAATTGCACGCCGCCACCGAATTGTTCGCGCAAATGCTCGCCCTGCGCCTCGAGATCGACCGCCTCGGCCGCTAGCTATCGCCCGCTAGCTTCCGCCCGCTAGCTTCCGAACGTCTCCCGAACCCGCTGGAAGAAGCTCTTCGCTGCCGGGCATTCGTCGCCGGTCTCGATCTTCCGGAACTCCTCGAGCAGCTTCTTCTGCTTGGCGCTCATCCGCCGCGGAGTTTCGACCAGCACCCGAGCGACCAGGTCGCCGCGGCCGCGGCCGTTGAGGATGCTCATTCCGGAGCCGCGCTGGCGAAGCTGCTCGCCCGACTGGATTCCCGCCGGGATCTTGATATCGATCTTGGTTCCGTCGAGTCCCGGAAGGCTGATCGAGCCGCCGAGCGCGGCGGTGGTGAAGCTGACCGGGCATTCGGCGACCAGGGTCGTTCCCTCGCGCGCGTAAATGCCGTGCGGCTTCATGTGGACGAAGATGTAGAGGTCACCGCCCGCCGCGTTTCGGACCCCGGCCTCGCCTTCGCCGGACACTCGGATCCGGGTGCCCTCGTCGACGCCCGCGGGGATCTTTACGGACAGGCTGCGCCGCTTGAGGGCGCGGCCTTCGCCGTCGCAATTGCCGCACGGATCGGCGATCACTTCGCCGCTTCCGCGGCAGGTCGGGCAGCCGCGCTCGACGACGAAAAAGCCCTGCTGGGCGCGAACCTTGCCGGCGCCGCTGCAGGTTGAGCAGGTCTGCGCCCGGCTCTGCCCGCGCGCGCCCCGGCCCTCGCAGGAATCGCACCGGGCGAGCGCCTCGATGGTGATGTTGGAGTCCTTGCCGGCAAACGCTTCATCCAGCGTCAGCTCGAGATCGTAGCGCAGGTCGGCGCCGCGAGCGGCGTTCTGGCGCTGCCCGCGCGGGTCCATGAACTCGCCGAAGATGGATGAGAAGATGTCGGAAAAGCCGTCAAAGCCACGGCCTCCGAACGGGTCGCCGCCGTTCTGGAACGCGGCCTTGCCGAAGCGGTCGTAGGCGGCGCGCTTCTGCGGGTCCTTGAGGCACTCATAAGCCTCGCTGATCGCCTTGAAGCGGGCTTCCTGGTTGGTGCAGCCGCCGTGGCGGTCGGGGTGGCATTCCTTGGCCAGCCGCCGGTACGCGGCCTTGATCGCGGCGTCGTCGGCGCCGCGCGGCACTCCAAGCAATTCGTAATAGTCCCCTTCGACCATCACGGCTCCCCGCGACACGAGGCGGGCGCCGGCCGCTCAGGTGCCGGCGCTCCGCTTCGCATCAGCCCTTCTGCTCGTCGTCGACCTCGGAGAATTCGGCGTCCACCACCTCTTCCTCCGCCGGCGTCGCCTCCGCGGTCGCGTCAGCGCCCTCGGCCGCGCCCTGCGGCTGCGCTTGCGCCTGCTGCTGCTCGTACATCGCCTGGCCGAGCTTCATCGCCGCCTGCGTCAGCGCGTTGGTCTTCTCGGTCATCGCCTCGGCATCGCCGCTCTCGACCGCGGTCTTGGCCTCGGCGATCGCGGCTTCGATTTCCGCCTTGACCTCGGGGGTGACCTTGTCGCCGTGCTCGGCCAGCTGCCGCTCGGTCGAGTGGATCAGGCTGTCGGCCTGGTTGCGGGCCTCGGCCTCGGCGCGGCGTTTCTTGTCCTCGTCGGCGAACTGCTCGGCTTCCTTGACCATCTTGTCGATGTCGTCGTCGTTGAGGCCGCCCGATGCCTGGATCCGGATCTGCTGCTCCTTGCCGGTGCCCTTGTCCTTGGCCGACACGTTGACGATGCCGTTGGCGTCGATGTCGAAGGTGACCTCGATCTGCGGCACTCCGCGCGGCGCCGGCGGAATTCCAACGAGGTCGAACTGGCCGAGCAATTTGTTGTCGCTGGCCATCTCGCGCTCGCCCTGGAAGACCCGGATGGTGACCGCGTTCTGGTTGTCGTCGGCGGTCGAGAACACCTGGCTCTTCTTGGTCGGGATGGTCGTGTTGCGGTCGATCATCCGGGTGAATACGCCGCCCAAGGTCTCGATCCCGAGCGACAGCGGAGTGACGTCGAGCAGCAGCACGTCCTTGACGTCGCCCTGCAGGACTCCGGCCTGGATCGCCGCGCCCATCGCCACCACCTCGTCGGGATTGACTCCGGTGTGCGGCTCCTTGCCGAAGAATTCCTTCACGGTGTCGCGGACCTTGGGCATTCGGGTCATGCCGCCGACCAGCACGACTTCGGCAACGTCCTTGGGCTCGATTCCGGCGTCCTTGAGCGCCTTGCGGCACGGGTCGAGCGTCCGGCCGATCAAATCGCCGACGAGCTTCTCCAGGTCGGCCCTGGTAATCGTCTCGACGAGGTGCAGCGGGGTCGTCTGCCCGCCTTCCATGCGCGCGGTGATGAACGGCTGGTTGATCTCGGTCGAGTGGGCGGACGACAGCTCGATCTTGGCCTTCTCGGCCGCTTCCTTGAGCCGCTGCAGCGCCAGCCGGTCGCCGCGCAGGTCGATGCCCTCCTTGGCCTTGAACTTATCGGCCAGATAATCGACGATCTTGGCGTCGAAATCCTCGCCGCCGAGGAAGGTGTCGCCGTTGGTCGACTTCACTTCGAACACGCCATCGCCGATCTCGAGGATCGAGATGTCGAACGTGCCGCCGCCAAGGTCGTAGACCGCGATCGTCTTGCCGTCCTGCTTCTCCAGCCCGTAGGCGAGCGCCGCCGCGGTCGGCTCGTTGATGATTCGCAACACCTCGAGCCCGGCGATCTGGCCGGCGTCCTTGGTCGCCTGGCGCTGGGCGTCGTTGAAGTAAGCGGGGGTCGTGATCACTGCCTGGGTGACGGTCTCGCCGAGATAGGCCTCGGCGGTTTCCTTCATCTTCTGAAGGATGAAGGCCGAGATCTGCGAAGGCGAATAGTCCTTGCCGCCGGCCTGGACCCAGGCGTCGCCGTTCGGCCCTTTGACGATCTTGTAGGGGACCAGCTCGGTGTCCTTCTTGGTGATCGGGTCGTCGAAACGGCGGCCGATCAGGCGCTTGACCGCGAACACGGTGTTGTCGGGGTTGGTCACCGCCTGGCGCTTGGCCGGCTGGCCGATCAGCCGCTCACCGTCCTTGGTGAATGCGACGACCGATGGAGTCGTTCGCGAGCCTTCCGAATTCTCGATAACCTTGGGTTTGCCGGCCTCCATCACTGCTACGCAGCTGTTGGTGGTGCCCAAGTCGATTCCGATGACCTTGGCCATATAGTCCCTCTTCCATTCGCCCCTTCGGCTCCAATCAGGCAGCCGAACATTGATTTCGCTGGCGATATAGGTGGCCTGAACTCGACGACAAGGCTGCGGCCGCGGCTTCGCGCGAGCGAATTCTTCCTCTATTCCCTCGGGGTATGGGGGCGAGGCTCAACGCATTGGCGAGCGGCGATTGGCTGACTCGCGAGCGGGTGGTTCGAATTGCCGCCATCGCCGGCATCGGCTCGCTCATCGTCCTGGTCTGGCTGTTCGGCTGGTCGCACGGGACGCTGGATGCGCTCGGACGGCCGCTGGGCACCGACTTCTCGAACGTCTGGACTGCCGGCTCGATGGCGCTGGAGGGCCGCGCCGCCGACGTCTGGTCATGGCCCGACCATTTCGCCGTCCAGCAACGGCTTCACGGCAAGGCCGACGTCGATGTTTTCGGCTGGCATTACCCGCCGCCGTTCCTGCTGGTCGCCGCGGCGCTGGCGAACGTTCCCTACGTCCCCTCGCTGATCCTCTGGCAACTGGCGACTCTGATCCCGTTCGCCTGGATGATGAGCCGGCTGGTGCCGCGTCGCGAGACTCTGCTGCTAACGCTCGCCGCTCCGGTCACTCTGATCTGCCTGACGCACGGCCACAACGGATTCCTGACCGCGCTGCTGCTCGGCGGCGGCCTGATGTTGCTCGACCGGAAACCGTTCGCCGCCGGCTTGCTGCTCGGCTGTTTGATCTACAAGCCGCAGCTCGCGCTGATCCTGCCGCCCCTGCTGCTCGCGGGCCGCAACTGGCGCGCGATCGGCGGCGCGATCCTCTCCGCCGGACTGCTGGTCGCGCTGACGCTCGCGATCTGGGGCTGGCCGGTGTGGCAGGCGTTCTTCGACAGCCTGGCGCTGACCCGCTCAGTCGTCGTCGAGCAAGGCTCGACCGGCTGGCACAAGATCATGAGCCCGTTCGGCGCAATCCGGATGGGGGGCGGCGCGGTCGGACTGGCCTACGCGGTGCAGCTGGTTGCGACTCTGGCGGCGATCGCGGCCGTGGTCTGGCTGTCGCTCAAGCGCGACTCGGTCGCCGTCCGCAACGCGCTCGCCTGCGCCGCCACTCTGATCGCCACGCCCTATGTGCTCGATTACGATTTCGTCGTGCTTCTGCCGGCGCTCGCTTTCCTGTGGATCGACGGACAGCGCAACGGTTTCCTGTCCTGGGACAAGAGCCTGATGGCGCTGGTGTGGATCGCGCCGCTGATCGCCCGACAGGTCGCCGAATTCACCTTGATCCCGCTCGGCCTCGCAACCGCGCTGATCGTCGCGGTCGTCGCCATTCGGCGAGCCGCGGTCAGATCATCGCCATCCCGCCGTTCACGTGCAGCGTTTGCCCGGTGATGTAGCCGGCCTCGCGGCTGGCCAGATAAGCCGCCGCGGCGCCGATATCCTCGCCGCTGCCCATCGCGCCGGCCGGGATCCGCGACAAGATCGACTGGCGCTGCTGATCGTTGAGAGCGTCGGTCATCGCCGAAGTCATGAAGCCCGGAGCGATGCAATTGACGGTGATCCCGCGCGTCGCGAGCTCGACCGCCATCGCCTTCGACAATCCGATCAGCCCGGCCTTGGCGGCGACATAGTTGGATTGCCCCGGATTGCCGGTGACCGCGACCACCGAGGTGATCGAGATGATCCGCCCGAAGCGCGCCCGCATCATCGGCTTGGCCGCCGCCCGCATCAGCCGCAACGCGGCCTCGAGGTTGACCCGGATGACCTCGTCCCACTCCTCGTCCTTCATCCGCATGGCGAGATTGTCGCGGGTGATGCCGGCATTGTTGACGAGGATATCGAGCTTGCCGCCCAGGGCCTCGACCGCGCGGGGCACCAGCGCGTCGACCGCCGGTCCGTCCGACAGGTTGCACGGCAGCGCGACATGGTCGCCGCCGAGCGATGAGCGGAAGCTTTCGAGCTTGTCGACATTGCTCCCCGATACCGCCAGCCGAGCGCCCTGCGCGGCCAGGGCGTTGGCGATCGCCGAGCCGAGCCCGCCGCTGGCGCCGGTCACCAGGGCCGTCATGCCTGAAAGATCGAACATCATACGATCTCCTTCGCCAGCGCTTCGACGTCCTCGATGGTAACCACGCTGGTCACCTTGACGTCGGGAGCGGTGCGCTTGACCATCGGCCCGAGCACCTTGCCGCCCAGCTCGACGAACTCGTCGACACCAGCGGCGACCATCGCCGCGACGCTCTCGCGCCAGCGGACCAGGCCGGTCACCTGGTCGACCAGCAGCGCGCGGATGGTGTCGGGATCGGTCTCCGGCGCCGCGGTGACGTTCGCGTAGACCGGTATCGCCGGCTCCTCGACAACGACAGTGCTCAACGCCTCGCGCATCGCCTCGGCGGCGGGATGCATCAGCGGGCAGTGGAACGGCGCCGAGACCGGCAGCGGCACCGCGCGCTTGGCGCCCATTTCCTTGGCGATTTCGATCGCCCGGTCGATCGCGCCCTTGTGCCCCGACAAGACCACTTGGCCCGGGTCGTTGTCGTTGGCGACGGCGCACACATCGCCCTGCGCCGCCGCATCCGCGATCCTTCGGGCGAGATCCAGATCCGCGCCCAGCAGCGCCGCCATCGCGCCCTGCCCCACCGGCACCGCGGCCTGCATCGCCTGCCCGCGCAACTTGAGCAGCTTGGCGGTCGTCGCGAGGTCGAACGAACCCGCCGCGCACAGCGCGGTATATTCGCCCAGGCTATGCCCCGCGACGAACCGCGCGGCCCTGGCCAGCTCGACTCCGCCGTCGCGAGTCAGCGCCGCGAACACCGCCATCGAGTTGGCCATGATCGCCGGCTGCGCATTCTCGGTCAGCCGGAGCTCGTCGTCCGGCCCGTCGCGCATCAGCCGTGCGAGATTCTGCCCGAGCGCCTCGTCGACCTGCTCGAGGACGTCGCGCGCCGCCCGGCTCGCTTCGCTGAGCGCCGCGCCCATTCCGACCGACTGGCTCCCCTGCCCCGGAAAAAGGAATGCGCGCACGCTTCAAGTCCCGCCTGCCTGCCCCCGCGAAGGCGGGGATCGAAGCCGCGGCGGTTACGGCGCGTTCGCCGCCAAGTCTAGGCGCGGCTCCACCCGGCCGGCGGCGGAGCTTCGAGCCGCGCTTCGGGGACCAGCCGCCGAAGCTTTCGCGCGAAGCTGCGCAGGCACACTTCGCTGGTGCCGAGCGGCCCCGGGACATAGGCGGCGCTTTGCATCCCCGCCTGCACTCGGGCGATCAGCTGCGTGTCCTCGGCGTTGACGCGCCGGTTGATTCGCCAGTTCAAATAGCGCGCGGCACGCATCTCCCTGCGCCTTGTTTCCGGGATAAAGGCGTCCGGCAATACGTAGCTGATCTCGCGGATCACCGTTTCCGTCGCCGACAGCGGCAGGAACTGCATGAAATCGACCTGGTCGGGATAGATGTCGAAGGCGACGTTGGGGAACAGCTTGTAATAGATCCACTTGCGGCGATGCGAGGGCGGCAGATGGTCCACGGCCGGCAGGAAATGCTGGTAGGCGCGCTCCGAGGGATTGACCGACGGCTGGTCGCAAAGATCGCCTTCCATCCGGTCGACATGCTCGCGCGCGTCGATCCGGTAGTTCCGGCCGAACAGGCGGGTCAGCCCCGGATGGCCGACCGGGATGTGCAGCCCGTCGGAATAATTGTCGGCGATCGTCTTCCAGTTGAGCGGCCTCGGCCGCAGCGTCACCCGGCCGATCGGCCGAAGCTCCTCGAAGCGGTACGGCGCGACCTCGTTCTCGTACGGCGCCATCATCTCGGCGACGCTCGGCGCGCGCGGCTCGAGCGCGACGAACAGGAAGCCGTGCCATTGCTCGAGCGCGACCCGCACCAGCCCCAATCTGTCCGGCTCGAGCCCAGGATATTCGTTGCGGTGCGGGACTCCGACCAGCCGCCCGTCGCGCGCGTAGCTCCACGCGTGATACGGGCAGGTCAGCACCTTCGCGCAGCCCGCCTCGCCGTCGACCAGGCGCGAGCCGCGGTGCCGGCAGACGTTGGCGAACGCCCGCACGTTCCGGTCGTCACCGCGAATGACAATGACGCTCTCGCCGAGATATTCGAGGCTTCGCCACTCGCCAGCTTTCGCAATCTCGCGCTCGTGGCAGACGATTTGCGGAGCGGCGCGCAAAAACGCGCGCGTCTCGGCCTCGAGGAATTCGGAGTCGTGGTACAGCCAGCCCGGCAGGCTCATGTCGTCGAGCGGGTCGGCCTGAGCGCCGACCGATTTCAGGTGGGTGGCCATCGCCCCCCGCACTTGCCATTTCGGCGCGCTTGCGGCAATGGCGGCGCGCTGGGGTGACGGCTGTGCTGTCGCCCCCGCTTATTTCTAAGCCACAAGGGCTTTTAGACGACAGCCGGAGGGGCGTCCGCACGGTGCGGCGTCAGCAATCGGCCAACGAAGAGAAGATGACATGGCTCTGTACGAGCATGTTTTCCTCGCGCGTCAGGACCTCGCCCAGGCCCAGGTCGACGCGCTGGCGGAAAACGCCACCAAGATTTTGACCGACAATGGCGGGACGGTCGTCAAGTCCGAGTCCTGGGGTCTTCGCAGCCTCGCCTATCGGATCGCCAAGAACCGCAAGGCGCATTACGTGCTGCTCGATGTCGACGCGCCGCCGGCTGCGCTCGCCGAGCTCGAGCGCCAGACCAACATCAACGAGGACGTCATCCGCTTCATGACCATCCGAGTCGACGAGCATGAGACCGGCCCGTCGGCGATGATGCGGCGCGGCGAGCGCGAGCGCGAGCGTGGTGACCGCGGCGACCGTGGTGACCGCGGTGACCGTGGTCCGCGCGGCGCCGATCGCGGTGACCGCCCGGAGCGCAGCTTCCGCGCCCGTGAAGAGGAGGTCGAATAA
>NZ_JACCSU010000057.1 GCF_013812825.1 Sphingomonas sp.
CGCCAGAGCGACGCCGAGGCGCGGCTCGGCCAGGCGATCGAGCGGCAGAAAAGCCAGGCGGCCGAGCGCGCCGAGCTGCAAGCCGAGCCTGGCAAGCTCGACTCGGAGATCGCCGAGCTCGAGCAGGCGATCGCCGGAAACCAGTCGACCGTCGCCGCCGCCGCCGAGGCCGAGCAGGAAGCGGAGCGCTCGGTCGCCGAGGTTGCCGCCGAGGTTGCGCAGGGCAATGAATCCCTGGCCGCCGCTCGCGAAACCCGGGCCGCCGCGGCTGCGCGGTCCGAGGCGCAGCAATCCCGCAGCGCCGAATATGCGCGGATTTGCGTCGAGCGCTTCGAGTGCGTTCCCCAGCGGCTGCCCGAAAAGCTCGGCTTCAATGCCGATGAGATTCGCGATCCCGAAGCGGAATCCGCGCAGCTCGAGCGCCTCACGGCCGACCGCGAGCGGCTTGGCCCGGTCAACCTCGTCGCCGAGCAGGAGCTGGCCGAGATCGACGAGGCGCGGACCAGCGGCGCGGCCGAGGCCGAGGAATTGACCCTGGCGATCCACCGGCTGCGCGGCTCGATCGGCAGCCTCAACCGCGAAGGCCGGGTGCGGCTGCTGGCCGCCTACGAGAAAGTCGACGCGCATTTCCGAAGCCTGTTCCGGACCTTGTTCGACGGCGGCCAGGCGCATCTCGAGCTGGTCGAAAGCGACGATCCTCTGGAGGCTGGCCTCGAAATCATGGCGCAGCCGCCGGGCAAGCGCCTGTCGACCCTGACCCTGCTGTCGGGCGGCGAGCAGGCGCTGACGGCGATCGCTTTGATCTTTGCGTTGTTTCTGACCAACCCGGCGCCGATCTGCGTGCTCGACGAGGTCGACGCGCCTCTGGACGACGCCAACGTCGAGCGCTTCTGCGACCTCCTCGAGCGGATGACCCATGAGACCGACACTCGCTATCTGATCGTCACCCACAATGCGGTGACCATGAGCCGGATGCACCGCCTCTATGGGGTGACGATGATCGAAAAGGGCATCAGCCGGCTGGTCTCGGTTGACCTGAGCGCCGCGACCCTGCTTGCCGCCGAATGACGCGCCATTTCGTCCCTCCGTTCCCTGACCGTGGGCCCGGCCCCGTGCCGGTGTGGCGCGGCTTCGTCGGCGAGCGGGCGCGAACGCTGGTCTACGGCTGGTCGGAACGGGCGTTTCGCGAGCCCCATCTCATCCGGAATGTGCTCGGCTATCGGGTTCACATCCCGCTCGAGCCGGAGTCGGTCCAGCGTGTGCTGCTCGACAATGCGGCCAATTACGAGAAGCCGAAGCTGGTCAAGCGGCTGCTGGCGCCGGTCATCGGGAGCGGCCTGCTCAGCTCCGACGGCGGCCTGTGGCGCGAGCAGCGGCGGATCGTCGCCGCCAGCTTCACTCCGCCGGCGGTCGATGCGCTGGTGCCGGTGTTCGTCGACGTCGCCGAGCGCGCTGCGTCGGGCTGGACGCAAGGAACTCGCGATGTCGCGCGCGAAGCGACCGCCGCGACCATGCGGATCATCTCCGACGCGTTGTTCAGCGGCGACGAGCGGCTGACCAGCGACGAAGCGATGGCGCATATCGCAGCGGCCCTGGCGGGAGTCAGCGAGGCGCGGCTGCAGGTGCTTCTCAACCTGCCGATGATCCCGGTTTCGGTGCGCGGCTATCGCGGTCGCCGCGGCCAGATCTACCTTCGCCGCACCCTGACCGAGCTGGTTCGCGAGCGGCTGGCGGGCGGTGCGCCCGACGATTTCGTGACCCGGATGATCCACGCCTTGCGGGAGCGATTTCCGGCCGACGAAGCAATCGAACTCGCGGTCGACAACGCCGCGACCTTTTACCTCGCCGGGCATGAGACGACCGCCAATGCGGTGACCTGGGCGCTGTATTTGCTATCGGAGCAGCCGGAACTTCAGGACAAGGCCGCGAGGCAAGCGATCGAGGCGCTGTCCAGCGGCGTCGATGCCGCGCTGCCCGAAAGGCTGCCCTTGCTGCGGATGATCGTGGAGGAATCGCTGCGGCTGTATCCGTCTGCCCCGCGCTTCGACCGTGAAGCGGTGGCTCCAGACTGCCTCGGCGGCCATGACGTCCGGCCCGGCGACCTGGTGTCGGTGTGGCCGTGGCTGCTTCACCGCCACCGCCAGCTGTGGGACGATCCCGACACGTTCGACCACACTCGCTTCGCACCGGAAGCCAGAAAGGGCCGGCACCGGTTCCAGTACATCCCGTTCGGCGGCGGTCCCCGGATGTGCGTCGGCGCCCGCTTCGCGATGGCGGAGGGGCTGACCATCCTCGCGGTGTGGCTCGCGCGCCATCGTTTTTCCCCGCTCCCCGGGCACCGCGTCCAACTCTCCGGGGCGGTGACTCTGCGGCCGGCGGGCGGCATGCCGCTGGCCCTGTCGCGACGCGAATAGCTCCATCCGCGAGTTCTGCTATTGCGAATGACTATCATTAACGATAGTGGCGCGAATCATGCTGTCACTTCGCACCCTGACTTTCGCCGCCGCGCTTCTCTCGACTGCCACGCCCGGTCTGGCGGAGGCTGACTCGGTTGACGGTGCCGAGATGGCCGAGGCCGGCGATCCCATCGTTGTCACCGGCCAGCGCGAGGAATACGGAGCCCGCTCGACCGTCACCGCGACGCGCACCAACACCGACATCAAAAACATCCCGCAGGCGCTCACAATCATCTCGGAGAGCCAGATCGAGGACCAGGCGCTGCGCTCGATCGCCGACGTCGTGACCTTCGTTCCAGGCGCGACGCCGGGCACCGGCGAGGGCAACCGCGACCAGATCACCCTGCGGGGCAACAACACCACCGCCGACTTCTTCGTCGACGGAATTCGCGACGACGTCCAATATTTCCGCGACCTCTACAACCTCGACCGAGTCGAAGTGCTGCGCGGCTCCAACGCGATGATCTTCGGGCGCGGCGGCGGTGGCGGCGTCGTCAACCGAGTGACCAAGCGCTCGGGCCTCGCCCAGTACCGCGAGGTCCTGGCCTCCGGCGACAGCGAGGGCGGAGCCCGCCTGACCGGCGACATCGACCAGCCGCTCGGCAGCCGCGCAGGCCTCAGGGTCAACGGCGTCTACGAGAATGGCGACAGCTTCCGCCGCCACGTCGACCTCGAGCGCTATGCGGTCAATCCGACTCTCGCGTTGGTGCCCGGCCCGGCGACCCGCATCGACCTGTCTTACGAGTATCTCCGCGACCGCCGAACCGCCGACCGCGGCGTGCCGTCGGATGCCGGCGAGCCGCTCGAGGGCTTCGACCGAATCTTCTTCGGCGATCCGGATTCGAGCTTTGCCAAGGCTAACGTACATCTCGCGACCATCGGCGCCGAGCACAGGTTCAGCGACAGCCTGGCCGTGCGCAACCGCACGCTCTACGGCGACTACGACAAATTCTACCAGAACATCTATCCGAACGGCTCGGTCAACGGCGCCCGGCAGGTTCGGCTCTCCGCCTACAACGACACGACCAGGCGCAAGAACCTGTTCTCCCAGACCGATCTCGTCTGGGACACTCGCGTCGGCGGCATCGACCAGACCTTGCTGCTGGGAGTCGAGCTTGGCCGCCAAAAAGGCACCAACCAGCGCCGCAACGGCGTCTTCTCTTCGCGGCCGGGGAGTCCGGGATCGATCTTCCAGCCTCTGGACCAGGTGACCGTCGACGAGCCGGTGACGTTCCTCGCCAATGGCGCCCATAACGCCATTCGGACGTCGGTCGCCGCCGCCTACATCCAGGATCAGATCCGTTTTTCGGACATGTTCGAGCTGGTCGCCGGCGTGCGATTCGACCGCTTGTCGATCGACATCGCCAGCCGCAGCAGCGACGCGCACTTCCGCCGCACCGACGAGCTGGTGTCGCCGCGCCTGGGAATGATCCTCAAGCCGGCGCGCAGCCTTTCCTTGTACGCAAGCTACAGCCGGTCCTATCTGCCGCAATCGGGCGACCAGTTCAGCTCGCTCAGCCTGACCACCGAGGCGCTGAAGCCCGAGAAGTTCGACAATTACGAGCTCGGCGCCAAGTGGGAGCCGATCGAAGGGCTGCTTGCAACCGCCGCGATCTACCAGCTCGACCGTACCAACACCCAGGCCCGCGATCCGCTCGACTCGAGCCGCCTCGTCCTGACCGGAGCCCAGCGCAGCCGCGGGCTTGAGCTCGGGCTCGAGCGCAGCATCAGCCACCGCTGGCAAATCTCGGCGGGCTATGCGTGGCAAAAGGCGAAGATCACCGAGACGACGACCGCGGCTCCCGACGGGCGCGAGGTGCCGCTGGTCCCGCGCCACAGTTTGTCGCTGTGGAACCGCTACGACGTCACCGGCGAGCTCGGGCTCGGCCTCGGCCTGGTCACGCGTTCGAAATCCTACGCATCGATCAGCAACCAGGTGACGCTGCCTGGATATGCGCGCGTCGACACCGCTCTGTTCTACGATCTGGGGCGCGGCGTGGAAGCGCAGTTCAACGTCGAAAACCTGTTCGGCGCCGACTATTTCCCGACCGCGCATAACGACAACAACATCGCCCCCGGCGCTCCGCGGACGGTCCGGGCAACCCTGCGCTTGGGCCTTTAAGGCACCCTCAAGCGGCGAGCTTCTCCGCGCGCGCCTTGATGCGCTTCAGGTCGCGGACGAACTTTACTCGCTCCTCGCGGCGGCGGTCGGGCTCGGGGATTCGCAGCAGGAAGCTCGGGTGGACGGTGACCCAGCATTCCGAACCGTCGGCCAGGGTCTGCGGCTCGTCCCGCGAGCGGCTGATGGTGACGACCTTGCCGATCAGCGATCGCGCCGCGGTCGCTCCGAGCGCCACGGTCACCGCCGGCCGGATCAGCGCGCGCTCCTGCTCGAGCCACCACCGGCACGCCTCGATCTCGCCGGCGTCGGGCTTGTTGTGGATCCGCCGTTTGCCTCGCTGGATGAATTTGAAATGCTTGACCGCGTTGGTCACATAGGTGGTCGATCGGTCGATCCCCGCGTCGACGAGCGCGGCATCGAACAGCTGGCCGGCGGGCCCGACGAACGGGCGGCCGGCAAGGTCCTCCTGATCGCCGGGCTGCTCGCCGACAAAGACGATCGATGCGTCGAGCGAGCCTTCGCCGAACACCGTCTGAGTCCCATATTTGTAGAGCTCGCAGCGAGTGCAGGCGCACGCCTCCTTCAACAGCTCTTCCCATGAAGCCCGAAGGTTGCTTCCGGGCTCGATCCGCCGTTCGGCCTTGAGCGCCGACTTGAGGCCCTGCTCGGCGAATTGGAACAAAGGTTCGCGCGGGTCTTGGGACATGGGCCGCCTCCGTTCAGGCGAAACGAGCGAGCCGGTCCACTGTTGCGAGCTCAGGGCCCGACATCGCGCATCTGCTGCTTGATCTCCTCCATCGGCGCATCATGGATCCGGCGGTATCGCGCCTCGATGATGCTGAACATTCCGAACAGCATCAGGCCGGCGGCGACCCCGTACAGCACCGGCCCGGACAGCAGGTCGAGGACCTGCTCGATCCCGCCGGCCTCGGTCGACTTGTCGTCGATCGCCGCGCGAGCGATCAGGACGGCGACCGCAAGGAAGATGACTCCGCGTGACGCATAGCCGATCCGGCCAAGCCATTTGACCACCGGCGCCTGCGCGGCGACGCCCAGCCGCGTCAGGAACGAGCAGGTGATGGCATTGCGGAGCTGGTATGCACCGGCGATCGCGAGCACCAGGGCGGCGAAGGCGAGCACCCATCGCCCACCCGGCAGGTCGAGCACGGTATCGGCCTGTTGCTGGGTGCTGGCCTGACCGGGGTCGCCGTCGAGCAGGATTCGCGCGGCCTTGTAGGCAAGGTAGAGGTATATGACGCCGACGACTCCGGCTGCGCTGCGCTTTCTCAGCGCCCTGCCATCGGCCGCGGGATTCTCGATTCCGAACCCCGCGTCGGCAAGCCGCCACAAGCCGTAGGTGGCCAAACCGCCGGCCAGCACCATCAGCAGCAGCTCGCCAACGCCCTCGTTGAGATATTCGAGCGCCCCGGTCAGGTCCTCGGTCCGGCCGGTGCCGAGCACGAGGAGCGCGATGACGATGTACAGCAGCCCGCGGGCGGCGAAGCCGACCCGGGTCCAGGTCTGGAATTTGCTCTCGCCTGCAAGATCGTCCGGGACGGCGCTCATGTCGAAGATTCCTTTCATCTCGGCAGGATGCGCTGGCAGCCCAAACGCAGGCGGCCACGCTGCCACACAATCGCGCTCGTCGAAACCGGGTTTGCGCCCGGCCGCTCCGCCGCTTAGCGTGCGGCCATCAATCCGGAAGGAATAAGGAATCGATGCGCTACCGTTCGCTCGCACTTGCCGCCGCCGCCGCGCTCGCCTTGGCAACGCCCGCGCTCGCCGGGCCGGCCGAAGATTTCAAGGCGCTGACCGACGAATATTGGGCGTTCATCCTGCAGGAGAACCCGACTTGGGCATCGACCCTTGGCCATCGTCAATTTGACGCTCGCCTGGGGGACATCAGCCTCGCCGCGGAAGACCGCCGAGCCGCTGCGGCGGAGCGCTTCCTCGCCCGGCTGAACGCAATTCCCGACGCCGGCCTGACACCCGCCGACCGCGCCAACAAGGCCATCCTCAAGCGGGGCCTCGAAGAATGGATCGAGGGCAACCGCTTTGGCCAGCGGATGATGCTGTTCACCAACCGCAACGGCTGGCACCAGAGCATCGCCGGCTTGAGCGATCGGCTCACCTTCAGCAACAAGACGGATTACGAGAATTATCTGAGCCGTCTGGCGCAATATCCCGCCTACAATGACGAGGCGCTGGCGATCAGCACCCGGGCGCTCAACGAGGGCTACACGCTGCCCTGCGCGGCGATGGGCGGCTTCGAGAACACGATCAGTGGAGTCATTCCTGCCGATCCGGCCAGGTCGCGGCTCTACGCACCGTTCGCCGCCAACCGCCCGTCGACCGTCAGCGCGTCCGACTGGGCCGCGCTACAGGCCCGCGCCAGGGCGCTGATCGGCGGCGACCTGCGCGCCGCCTACGCCAAGCACCTCGCCTGGTACCAGACGCAGTACGCGCCCAGGTGCAACAAGGCCGTCGGCGTGTCGGCCCAGCCCAACGGCGCGGCTTACTACAATTACCGAATCCGCCAGATGACGACGACCAGGATGTCCGCCGACGCCATCCACAAGCTCGGACTGTCCGAGGTGAAGCGGATTCGGGCGGAAATGGAGGCGGTCGCGAAGAAGGCGGGCTTCCCGAACCGCGAGGCATTCATCGCCGATCTTCGGACCAACCCCAAATATTACGCAAAGACGCCCGAGGAGCTGATGCAGGCGGTCGCCCGCGAGGCGAAGAAGATCGACGGCAAGATGCCCGGCCTGTTCACTGTGCTTCCGCGGCTGCCGTACGGGATCAAGGAAATCCCCGCCGAGCTCGCTCCCGGCACGACGACCGCCTATTACAACAGCGGCTCGCCAGAGCAGGGGATCGCCGGCTTCTATTTCGTCAACACATCCAAGCTCGACCAGCGCCCGTTATGGGAAGTCCCGGCGCTGACGGTCCATGAGGCGGTGCCCGGCCATCATCAGCAGATCTCGCTTCAGCAGGAGCTGCCGATGCCCGACTGGCGCCGGCACGGCACCTTCTTCACCGCCTTCGTCGAGGGCTGGGGCCTCTATTCGGAGCGGCTCGGGATCGAGATGGGCCTCTACGACACGCCGGCCAAGGACATGGGCCGCCTGAGCTACGAGATGTGGCGAGCCACTCGGCTGGTGGTCGATACCGGCCTGCATTCCAAAGGCTGGTCGAAGGAGCGGGCGGTCCAGTACATGACCGACAATACGGCCCTGTCGGCGGCCAACATCGATGCCGAGGTCAACCGCTACATCAGCTGGCCGGCGCAGGCGCTTGCCTACAAGCTCGGCGAATTGAAGATCCGCGAGCTTCGGTCGCGGTCGGAAAAACAGCTCGGCGCCAAGTTCGACCTTCGCCGCTTCCACGACGCGGTGCTTGGCCAGGGCGCGGTGCCGCTCGACACGCTGGAAGCGCAGATCAACGCCTGGATCGCGGCCGAGAAAGCGAAGACCTGAGCCGCGCCAGGACGGGGCTTATTCTGGCGGAGCAGTCTCCTGCCGGGCCGCTTCATTGTCTTCGCCGCGAGCCTGCTTGATGACCTGCACCAGGCAGCCGGTGAACCCGGCCGGCCCGACCGGCGAGCAGCTGTTGATCCCGGTCGCTCCGACGGTCTCCAGCGCGCGCGCCTTGTTCGCCCAGGCTTCGCGGGTCTGGCGCGGCCCGCCGGTGCGGAACCTCTCGGGGATCCGGTAGCGCTCGCTTTCGGGCTTGCGAGCGCAAACCACGACCTCGTCGTCGGTCGACCGCGGGCAGGGGTCGTTGCCGTAGACGATGATCTCGCTGATGCGGTCGGTGCCCTGGGCGACCGCGGGTGCGGACAACGCGGCAAGGCCGCCGGCCATGGCGGCGGTCGCGGCGAACGGGAGGATCAGTTTCGTCATCGGGAATGACATCCTTTCAAGCGCTTAAAGCGGGCGAGTGCGAACAGAAGTTCCTTCAAAATTGCTAGATCCTCTTCGGCCTATATTCGTTTTGAAAGCCCGATGGCCACCCGGCAACCGGCACGGACCGCCGCAGTCAGCAGCGGATAGCCGAAAGCACGCTCGGCGCCAGCCTCTCTGGCGCTGTCGCGGTGCTCGACCTCCTCGGCGCGGAATGCCTCGATATCGGCGGCGAGCTCCGGGTCCTCGTCGCCCAACTCCTCGAGCTGGCGTCCGTAATGCTTGTCGATCTCGGTCTCGACGGCATCGGTGCAGGCCATCGCCGCTTCCTCGGACATCAGCGCGGTGGCGGCGCCGAGCGCGAAGCCGGCGACGTCCCAGACCGGCTGCAGAACCGTCGGCCGAACCCCCCGTTCGACCATCAGCGCGTTGAACCGCTCGAGGTGGCGCCGTTCCTGCCCGTCCATTCGGGCGATAAGCTTGGATGCGGGCGAGCTGCGCCGGAGCACGGCGAGCTGGCCGGCGTAAATCCGGGTCGCTCCATATTCGCCGGCTTGGTTCACCCGCAGCATCGACGCGCAGTCGGGACGCCGGTCTCCGGGCCGCCAGCCGGTCATGGCGTCCGCCCCTTGAGAACCAGCCAGGCGATCACCGCCGCGCCGCCGAGGGACAGGATCGCGTTCCAGCCGGCCATGGAGATGCCGAGAAAGGCGAACTGGACCTGGTCGCAGCGCACCAGCGGCGTCTTCATGATCCGGTCGAGCAGCTCGGTGTTGCTCGCGCCGCTGGCGGTGGTGGCGCAGGTCGTCAGCCCCTGGAAAATGCCGAGCTCGACTCCCGCATGATAGACCCCGATCGCCCCGGACACGGCAATGGCGAGAGCGGCGAGCAGGGTCAGGGCCCGCGCCCGCCCCGAGGCCGCTGTATCGGTGAAAGCGAGCCCGGCGAGCACGATCGCGGCGGCGTGCGGCCAGCGCTGCCAGTAGCACATCTCGCACGGCACCAGCCCGCCAAGATACTCCGATCCGAGCGCTCCGCCGAGGAGTGCGAGCGGCAGCAGCAGGGCGATCAGCCGGGCGAGCGCGGGCGCGGACGGCGCGAGCGGTGCCGGGTGCCGGCCGAGGGTGGCCTCGCTCATCCGGCCGCGGATCTTAGCGCGTCTTCGGCCGGCTGCCGGCCGAAGCGATCGACGCGGGGCCGAGCCGCTTGAGGGTCTTGACCGCATATTCGAGCTGGAAGTCCTTGACTCCCTTCTTCTCGAGTTCGGCCGCGGTCGCAGCGAAGCGCGGATCGGCCTTCTCGTCGTGCTCGAGGAGCTTGTCGTCAGCCTTGGCCTGGCTGATCAGATGCCGGCGAAGGTCAGCCTCGCGCACCCGCGGCCGGTCCTTGTAATCCGGATCGGTAAGCTGCGGAACGACGATATCCGGATCGATTCCGCCGGCCTGAACCGATTTGCCCGAAGGCGTGAAGTAGCGCGCCGTCGTCAGCCGCAAAGCACTCTGCGGTCCGGTCTGGACAACAGTCTGGACCGATCCCTTGCCGAAGCTGCGCTCGCCCATCACGATCGCCCGGCGGTGGTCCTGGAGAGCGCCGGCGACGATCTCGGCGGCCGATGCGCTTCCGGCATCGATCAGCAGGATCATCGGCAGGCCGTGCGCGAGGTCGCCGGGCCTGGCGTAATAGCGCTCGATGTCGTTCTTTTCGCGGCCGCGCTGCGACACGATCTCGCCGTGGCTGAGGAACGCGTCGCTCACTTCGATGGCCTGGTCGAGCAGGCCGCCGGGGTTCGAGCGCAAGTCGACGACATAGCCGAGCGGCCGGCCGCCCGTGGCCTTGTCGATTGCCACCAGCGCCGCCTTGGTGGCATCGCCGGTGTTGGCCGCGAAGGTGTTGATGTTGATCACCCCGATGCCGTCCTTGATCTCCCATTTGACCGGGCGCAGCACGATTCGCTCGCGAACCAGGGTCACGTCGAACGGCTTTTCGCGGCCTGGGCGGACGATGGTCAGCTTGATCCCGGAGCCGGGCGGGCCGCGCAGCTTTTCGACCGCGTCGTCGAGCGACAGGCCGTAGAGCAGTTCGCTGTTGATGTGGGTGATGAAGTCACCGGCCTTGATCCCAGCGCGCCAGGCTGGCGTGTCCTCCGTCGGCGAGATCACCTTGACCGCTCCGTCCTCGGTCGAAACGGTGAGGCCGAGGCCGCCATAGTTGCCGTCGGTGGTGGTCCGAAGGGTCTGGAAGTCGGACGCCTCGACATAGCTCGAGTGCGGGTCGAGCGCCGCGAGCATGCCGTCGATCGCGCCCTTGATCAGCGTATGGTCGTCGACCGGATCGACGTAATTGGCCTTGACCCGCTCGTAGACGCTCATGAACGTCTCGAGCTCCTCGTAGTTGGCGACATCGGCTGCGGCCAGCGAGCTGGTGGTGACCGGGACCAGCGCGAGCGCTCCGACGAGGGCGAGCGGTGGGAGCAGTTTGCGGGTGATGGTCATGGTTCGTACGTCCTGTTCGGGCGGCTCCAGACTAGCCGCCTTTTGCCTTATTTGACAGCGTTGCAGATGAACCTGCGATTAGGGCCGGCGATGCGTGGCGCCCATTGTGGGACAATTCCACGCCGAGCGGCCCGAGAGCGCGACCGAGACGATCGCCCGCGGCGACCCTGGTCCCGGGCGTGAGCGCCGATCGGACGTTGACGATCAGGCTCATCCAGCCGCCGCCGTGGTCGATGATGGCGATGCCGTCATAATCGCGAAACGGGCCCGCGAACCGAACGATCCCGGAGGCTGGCACCTTCACTTCGGTGCCGCGGCGAGTGGCAAGCGTCAGGCCGCGCGAGCGCACACCGCTCGAATTGACCTCTCCGAGCCCCTGGAGGACGCGGGCCCTGGCCGGAAGCCGGTAGTCGAGCTCGGGCTGCGCCCGCCCCCCATCGGCTCGTCCCGGCCGCGGCGGGGCGGGGCCGAGCGCTGCAATCTCGGCGGCGATCTGGGCGGCTGAGCGGTTGCGCCGCGTTTCCTCGGCCAGCCGCTCGATGTCCTCGCCGACGGCGAGCGCGACGTCGCCCGCGCCCAAGGCCGCGCTGCCGCTGATCGCCGCCGATCGCAACGCCCGCGTCTCAAGCTCGGCGAACTCACGCCGCCGCGCCGCCAGTTCGTCGCGGCTGTGGGCAAGCGACCGGCGCGCAACGAGCGCGGCGCGCTCGAGCCTCTGGCCTTCCGCAAGCTCGGCC
>NZ_JACCSU010000085.1 GCF_013812825.1 Sphingomonas sp.
TCGTGATACAGGCCGAGGCCGATGCGCAGCACGTCCCCGCGAACGTCGGTGATGCAGTTTTGTGCCGCGAGCCGGTCGTGCCAGGCCGCGGCGTCGGCGCTTCGAAAGGCGAGGAAGCGCGCGTGCGGGCGGCCATCCAAATCGGCATCGAGCGGGTTGAGCAGCTCGGCGGCGCCGAGCGCGGTGGACTCGATCGCCTCGACGAGCCGGCGCTGCAAGCGCTCGACATGGGCCGAGATGCGTGGCGTCGTCAGAGCGTTGTCGGCGAGCATCCGCCGGACGGCGTTGAACCGGTACAGCGCCGAGGGATCGAAGGTCGCGCCCATAAACCGCATCGCGTCGGCCGAGTAGCCGACCGAGCCGGGCGGCAGGGTCAGGTCCTCGAACTCGGCGAACCAGCCGGTGATCGGCGGCCGCGGGCCGAAGGCCGGCGGCGCGTGGAGGAACGCGCAGCCCTCGCCGGCCATCGCATATTTGTACCCGCCGCCGAGATAGAACAGCGATCGAGCGGCGGCCGAGCCGAGCGGAGTCTCGATCGCCATGAACGCGTGGTAGCCGTCGATCACCACCCACGGGCCGCCCGGCCGGGCCAGTGGCGCCAGCTCCTCGACCCCGTCGAAGCGCCGGCCGCTGCCGAACAGGATCTGGCTGACGAGCACCAGGTCGTGGCGGCTGCCCCGCGCGGCGGCGAGAAAGCGGTCGGTGAAATCGTCGAACGGCTGCGCGGCGACGGTGTCGAGCTCGAGCCAGCCGTCTTCGGCCCAGCGCGCGAGCTGGCGCCGGGCGCTGTGGAACTCGCCGTCGCTGGTCAGCACCCGCAGCCGCCGCGGGTCGGAGCGGGGGGCCGCGGCCGCCAGCCGGACGAGGAAGTCGTGGGTGCTGGACGCGAACAGCAACGAGTCCGGGTCGCCGGTGCCGAGCTCGGCGGCGACGTGGCGCTGGGCCTCGGGCCACACCTCGCCCATCACCTTGTCCCATTTGCGGTCGGCGAGGCGGGCCGCGTCCTGCCAGCATTCGACCTGCCCCTCGAAGCTCGCGTCCGGCCACAGATGATGGCTGTGCGCCGCCATGTGCAGCCGCTCCGGGTCGGCGGCCAGGCTGCGCTCGAAGAGCGGCTTGAAACTCAGAGACCGGTCCTCATCGACCACAGTTCGGGAAAGGCGCGCTTGTCGAGCGTCGAGCGAAGATAGGCCGCGCCGGGCGAGCCGCCGGTCCCGGGCTTGTTGCCGATGATCCGCTCGACGGTCAGCACATGCTTGTGCCGCCACATCGCCAGCGCGTCGTCGAGGTCGACGAGCTTCTCGGCCAGCTGATACAAATCGAACCAGCGGTCGGCGTCCTTGTAGACCTGCAGCCAGGCGTCGCCGACCGCCGCCTCGGAGCGGTCGCCGAGATCGAAGCCGGAGCGCTCGAGCGCGGCGTGCGACGAATCGCGAAGGCTCGGCTCCTCGAGCGCCGATTCCAGCCGCACTCGGGCATCGCTGCCTGGCGAATAATGTTCGAGGAAGCGCGGGTCCTTGATCCCGAGCCGGTATTCGAGCTCGCGGAACTGCACCGACTGGA
Source organism: Sphingomonas sp. (assembly GCF_013812825.1). Classification (GTDB taxonomy): domain Bacteria; phylum Pseudomonadota; class Alphaproteobacteria; order Sphingomonadales; family Sphingomonadaceae; genus Sphingomicrobium. Next base: position 1,564 of record NZ_JACCSU010000085.1, read on the forward strand.
AGCCCGACGAGGTGCCGAGGACGTCGCGGAACGCGGTGTAGTCGACCGGAGTCAGGGTCGACAGGACATCCCACGACAGGGTCATCACCGACTGGATCCGGCCGATCCGCGCCATCGCCTTGTAGGAGGCGGCGTAATGGTCCTCGTCGAGCAGCGCGATGGCCAGGCGCAGCTCGTGAAGCATCTGCTTGAGCCACAGCTCCTTGGTCTGGTGGATGACGATGAACAGCATCTCGTCGTGGAGGCCCGACAGCGGCTTCTGAGCGCTCAGCAGCCGGTCCAGCGCGAGATAGTCGGCATAGGTCATGCCGGCGGGAGTGGCGGTCATGGGCAACCGCTTAGGCCAAAGCCGCGCGGTGAGAAAGACGCGGCCCCGCGAGGCCGCGCGGTGCCTTATTGCCCGCGTTGGCTGCCGGGAAGCCCGGGCTGGCTGATGGTGCCGATATTGCCGAACAGCTCGTCGAAGAAGCTGCGCTTGCGGCCCAGGGTCGGGGTCCTGGCGTTGTCCGGATTGATCGAGGCGATCAGCTCCTTGCCGCTGCGGTTGACGACGGCCACGTTGCCCGCCTGATCGAAGCGGATGTGGAGCACGGTCTGGTCGACGACGCCGACCCCGCGCAACGCGACGGCCTTGGTGTCGCGCGACACATAATACCAGTCGTTGGGGTTGAACTGGCCGGTGAAGGTCGGGCGCCCGAGCGTCTTGGCGACCGATTCCTTGTTGTCGACGCCGACCTGGATCGCCGAGGCGAGCTCGCGGTCGATGACCGCTCCGCGATGCTCGTGAATGCCGGCGCATCCGCCCGACAAGCCCGCCAGCAGGGCCGCGCCCGCGACCGCCAGAGCTCTCTTGAACACCGCAGCTGTCATTTTCCGTGAACCTCTCCTCGCCCGTGCCGGGCGCATGTGTGACGCGTGACGCTTGCGCCGCGGCCGGCTGGGCTCAATATGCGCCGGACATGCAGAGGCGCAAGCCCGACGCCACTGGAACCGACCGACGGACATTATGCTTAGCTTCCTGTTCCCGCGATTAACGTCGAGCGGCGCCAGCCGCGGCAGCGCCTTGTTCGCCGCGCTGGTCGGCGAGGCTCGGCGCCCCCACTGGTATGTCGATGGCGAAGTCCCGGACAGCCTCGACGGGCGGTTCGCGGTGCTGGCGACGATCGTCGCGCTGGCCACCGTCCGGCTCGAGCGCGGCGGCGAGCCGGCTCGGATGGAGGCGGTGGCGCTCGCCGAGCGCTTCGTCGAGGCGATGGACGCCGAGCACCGCGAGCTCGGCCTCGGCGACCCGGCGCTCGGCAGGACGGTGCGCAAGCTGGTCGGGTCGCTCGCCCGCCGCGTCGAGCTGTGGCGCCAGGCGATCGATCGCGGCCAGTGGGATGAAGCGGTGGCCGCCAGCCTTTCGGCCAACACGCATTCGCCCGAGGCGCTTGCGCATTGCGGGGCGGCGCTTCGAAAAATCTGGGCCGCGCTCGCGGCGGCTTCCGACGACGCGCTGGCCGAAGGGAGGATCCGATGATCGAGGATTTCGCCCATCGCCTGACCCTCGACCGGATCCGCGACGGCGAGCGGGTCGACCTCGTCGCCGACGAGCCCGAGCGCCGGGCGATCGCGCAGCGGCTGTCCCTGCCTTCGCTGGACCGGCTCGAAGCGCACGCGAGCCTGGCGCGCGAGGGCGACACGGTCCGCGCCTGCGGCCGAGTCGCCGCCTCGCTCGAGCAGCGCTGCGTCGTCACCGGCGAGCCGGTGGCCGCCCATGTCGACGAACCGTTCGAGATCGCCTTCGTGCCCGAGCCGCGGGCGGGGGAAGTGCCCGAGGAGGTCGAGCTGCGGCCCGAGGATTGCGACGTGGTGTTCCATGACGGCGCCGCGATCGATCTCGGGACCGCGATCGCCGATACCCTGGCGCTCAGCCTCGACCCCTATCCCAGGAGCGCCTCGGCCGAAGCCGCGCTGCGGGAGGCGGGCGTGCTCAGCGAGGAACAAGCCGGCCCGTTCGCGGCGCTGGCCAAGCTGAAGAAAGGGCTCGGAGGCGGCGAGGCCTAGGACAGCCGAACTCTAGAACGGGACGTCGTCGTCGAGGTCGGTGTCGAACGCGGCGGGTTGCGGGCGCTGGGCCCGGCTGCTTGCGCCGGAGCTTCCACCGCCACCGAAATCCTCAGCGAAATCGCCGCCGCCGCCGCGCGAGCCGCCGCCGCCCTCGCGGCTGTCGAGCAGCACCAGCTCGCCGCGGAAATTCTGCAGGACGACCTCGGTCGAGAATTTCTCCTGACCCGACTGGTCGGTCCACTTGCGGGTCTGAAGCTGGCCTTCGAGATAAACTTTTGAGCCCTTGCGGAGATAGTTCTTGGCGACGCGCCCGAGGTTCTCGTTGAAGATCGTGACCCGGTGCCACTCGGTGCGCTCCTGGCGGTTGCCGTCCTTGTCCTTCCAATTCTCGGACGTCGCGACTCGCAGGTTGACGACCTCGCTTCCGCTCGGCAGCGACCGGGCCTCCGGGTCCGCGCCCAGGTTGCCGACCAGGATCACCTTGTTGACGCCCGCCATTGCCGCTTCCTTCCGAATTTTTCGCCCTGAAAGGCCTCGATAGAACCGCCCTCAGGCGACCGCAAGGCGGCGGCTCTCGCGGCGGTTCCAGCCAAAGCCAAGCAGCAGAATCACCAGCGTCGCGGCCTGCGCGGCGAGGCCCTCGAGGGTCGGATAAAGGCCGAGAATGGCGATGCGGGGCGCGGCCTCGACCGGGGTCAGCCCAAGCAGTCCCGCCTCCTGCAGCGCGGCAACGCCCTTGCCGGCCAGCACCACCGCGAGGACGGCGATCAGCGCCGAGCTGTAGGCGAAGAATTTGGCGATCGGCAGCCGCGCGCTGAAGCGGAACATGGCGAGGGCGATTCCCGCCAGCACGATCAGCCCGGCGGCCCCGCCGGCGACCAGTGCTCCGACATTGCCCTCGGCCGACAGGGCGGCGAAGAACAGGATGGTCTCGAACACCTCGCGGTAGACGGCGACGAAGGCGAGCAGGAACAGGAACCAGGCGGACCGTTTCGACAGCGCTGCCCCGAGCCTGGCCTTGATGTAGCGCTGCCATTCGTTGGCCTGCGCCTTGCCGTGCATCCAGATGCCGACGAACAGCAGGATCAGCGCGGCGAGGATCGAGCCCAAGCCCTCGGTCAGCTCGCGGCTGGCGCCGCTGATGGTCAGCAAATGGGTCGCCGCCCACCAGGTGGCGAGACCGGCGGCGAGCGCCGCGATCCATCCGTAGTGCACGGTACGCAGCATCTCCGGGCGCTCCGCCTTGCGCAGGAAGGTCAGCATGGCGACGATGATCAGAAGCGCCTCGAGGCCCTCGCGAAGCAGGATGGTGAAGGCGCCGAGGAACGCCGAAGCGTTGCCGGCCTTGCTCGGGGCGAGCGCCCGCTCGGTGTCGGCGAACAAGGCGTCGAGCGCGCGCACCCGCTCGCGCACTTCGGTGACCGGACGCCCGCCGCCGATCGCCGCCCGGAGCTGCGCCATTGCTCGCTCGACGCGCGCCATCAGCGCCGCGTCGCGCGCCGC
>NZ_JACCSU010000098.1 GCF_013812825.1 Sphingomonas sp.
GCCTCGGCCTGTATCACGACGAGCAGGACATCGGCCGGCTCGCGCAATTGCTGGAGGGACTGACTTGACGAGGACCGACGCCCCCAGGCTGCGCAGCCCCAATCTCGTCCTGGCGTTGCTGCTTCTCGCCTACATCTTCAACTTTCTCGACCGGCAGATCCTCGGCATCCTCGCCGGTCCGATCATCGCCGACCTGAAGCTCACCGATGCCGAGTTCGGGGCGATCGCCGGCCTCGCCTTCGCGATCCTCTACTCGGTGCTCGCGGTGCCCCTGGCGATGATCGCCGACCGCACCAGCCGAAGCCGGGTCATCGCCACGGCGCTGGTCGTGTGGAGCGGCTTCACGGCGCTGTGCGGAACCGCGACCAGCTTTCTCCAGCTGTTCCTCTTCCGGCTCGGAGTCGGGGTCGGCGAGGCGGGCGGAGTGGCGCCTTCCTATGCGCTGATTGCCGATTACTTCCCGGCCCACAAGCGCGCCCGGGCGCTGGCCATCTTCTCGCTCGGGGTGCCGCTCGGCCTGGCCGCCGGGACCTTGATCGGCGCCTATCTCGCCTGGTGGATCGACTGGCGAGCGGCGTTCATCGTCATGGGGGTTGCCGGAATCGCGCTTGCTCCCGTCATGCTGCTCATCGTCCGCGACAAGCCGCGCGACCTTAGCGAAGCGTCGTCCGCTCCGCCCCTCCTGTCGACGTTCGGGATCATCGCCCGCAAGCCGAGCTTCTGGCTGATGGCCACGGCCGCCTCGTGCAGCTCGCTAGCGGGCTACGGCCTCGCGCTGTGGACTCCGACGGTGCTCGAGCGCAGCTTCGACCTCAGCATCACCGCGCGCGGCGGGTTCCTCGCCTCCATCTTCCTCATCGGCGGAACCGCGGGCGTGTTCGCCGGCGGCTGGCTCGCCGACCGCCTCGGCGCCACGGACCGCTCCTGGTACGCTCGACTGCCGGCGATTGCCTGGCTGATCACCGCTCCGACCTTCGCCGCCGGCTTGCTGGTGCAGGATTTGAGGCTGGTGTGGGTGCTGCTGCTGATCCCCAATGCGCTCAACATCCTGTGGCTCGGGCCGGTCGTGACCGCGGTCCAGCATCTCGTTCCCCGGCCCCTGCGCTCGACCGCTTCGGCCAGCTTCCTGCTGATCAACAATCTCGTCGGTCTCGGCGTCGGCCCGACCTTGATTGGCGCTTTGTCGGAGCTGTTCAAGGAACGTTTCGGAACCGAGGCGCTGCGCTACGCGGCGGTCAGCGTTCTCGGCTTCTACCTGCTGGCGGCGTTCCTGATGTTCTTCGCGGTCAAGCGCCTGCGTTCGGACTGGATCGACGATCCGGAAGCCTCGCCCGCCGCAACAGCCTGAACGCACTTGTAATTCCGCGTTCATCGTGGCGCGACCAGCCCCCGAATCCGCCGGTCGAGCGACGGAACAGGGGCTCTCGCCGTCCGTTCTACCCGCTCAAAGGAGTCACACCATGACCAAGTTCTTTCTAGCCGCCGGCGTTGCCGCGCTGGCGATCGCCGCACCGGTTTCCGCCGACCCTGGCAAGGGCGGCGGCAAGGGAGGCGGCAAGTCCGACGCCGCCAAGGCCGAGCGTGGCGGCGGCAAGGGCCAGGCCGCCAAGGCCGAACGCGGCGGCGGCAAGGACTTCAAGGCCAAGGGTTCCGACCGCGAATTCAAGTCCGCGAACAAGTGGAAGGGCAACGACCGCTCGGCCAAGGCCGAATTCAAGGCCCGCGATCGCGACGACGACCGCCGCTTCGCCAAGTTCGACCGCAAGGACCGCGACGAAGCCCGCGACCGCGACTTCGACGACGACCGCTTCGACGGCAGGTTCCGCACTGCCCATTGGGACGACGACGGCAATTGGTGCCCGCCGGGCCACGCCAAGAACCCGCAGTGCATGCCGCCGGGTCAGTACAAGAAATGGGCCCTGGGCCGGGCGCTTCCGGCCGGCTACCGCGATCGCCTGTTGCCGCTCGGGCTGAGGGATCTCTACCGTGACGACGACGATCATTACTATCGTTACGCCAACGGCTATGCCTACCGGGTGGACCGCGACACCAACCTGATCGCGGCGCTGCTGCCGCTGTTCGGCGGCGGGCTGATGCCCGGCCAGATGTTCCCGTCGGCGTTCAACAACAACTCGATGCCGCAGCACTTCCAGTCGTTCTATCCCAACACCCAGGACGATTATTTCAAGTACGCCAACGGCTATGTGTACGAGGTCGACCGCGACACCGGCAGGATCGAAAGCATGGTGCCGCTGATGGCCAACGGCTACGGCATGGGCCAGATGCTGCCGCTCAGCTACTCGGCCTACAACGTGCCGCAACAGTATCGCAGCTACTATCCCGACGGCGGCAATTCCATGTACCGCTACGCTCCGGGCGCCATCTACCAGGTGGACCCGCAGACTCGGCTGATTACCTCGGTTGCGTCACTATTGGGCGGGCAGGGCCTCAGCGTCGGCCAGCCTCTGCCGACGGGCTACGGCGCCTACAACGTGCCCCTCGCGTACCGCGGCCAATATGCCGACAGTTCGGACGCCTGGTACCGGTACAACAATGGCAACATCTACCAGGTCGACCCGACGACTCAGCTGGTGACCGCGCTCATCCGCGCGATCATCTAAAAAAAGCTGCTATGGATCGCGATGGCCGGCATTGGGTTCCCATCAAAGTACGACTTTGATGGGAACCCAATGCGTTGCCGGGCCATTGCGTAGACAAAACAAAACAGGAGGAACTTGGGGATGACCAGAACCGCGCTTGCGCTTGGACTGGCCGCGGCGGCTCTTGCTCTCAACGCCTGTGACAAGGCCGACCAGCCGGGCGGCGCTCCGGCGGGCGATGCCAAGGATTCGGCCGGCGCCAAGACGATCGCCGCCGGCATCGACCAGGACAGCCGCTTCTTCGCCGCCGCCAAGGCCGCCGGGCTCGACGCGACGCTGGCCGGGCCGGGCCCGTACACGGTGCTGGTTCCCGACGACCCGGCGTTCGGCAAGCTGCCGTCGGGCACCGCGGACAATTGGATGAAGCCCGAATCGCGCGCCCAGCTGACCGGCGTCCTCACCAATCATATCCTGCCCGGCACCATCCTTGCCGACGACATCGGCAAGGCGATCGACAACGGCAAGGGCAAGGCGATCCTCGCCACCATGGGCGGCGGCACGCTGACCGCGACGCGCGAGGGCGGCAAGATCGTGCTGACCGACGGCGCCGGCACCAAGGCGACCGTGACCAGGGCCGACGACCAGCATTCGAACGGCGTCGTCCACCACATCGACACGGTGCTGGTGCCCGCGCAGCAGGGCGCGGCTTAGAGCCACCTTTCCCACTGGGCGCCTTTCCCACTGGCAAGGGCGGCAAGCCTCGCTATAAAGCGGCGACGCGCTGAACGGGGCTAGGACGGAAAGATGAAGGCGACGATCGAACGGGCGACTTTGCTCAAGAGCCTGAGTCACGTCCAGTCGGTGGTCGAGCGGCGCAACACCATTCCGATCCTGTCGAATGTCCTGGTCGAAGCCAAGGAAGACGGCTCGATCCGGCTGATGGCGACCGACCTCGACCTCCAGGTCGACGAGAGCGTCGCGGCCAACGTCGCCCAAGCCGGAGCGACCACCGTTTCGGCGCACACCTTGTTCGACATCGTCCGCAAGCTGCCCGAGGGAAGCCAGGTTGAGCTGACCGCGGCCGAAGGCAAGATGCAGGTCAATTCCGGCCGCTCGCGCTTCAACCTGTCGACCCTTCCGCGCGACGATTTCCCGGTCATCGCGGAAGGCGACCTGCCGACCCGCTTCGAGCTTCCGGCGGCGACTTTGCGCCAAGTGATCGACAAGACCCGGTTCGCGATCTCGACCGAGGAGACGCGCTATTATCTGATGGGTATTTTCCTCCACGTCGCCGACGACCTGCTGAAGGCGGCGGCGACCGACGGCCACCGGCTGGCGCGGGTCACCGTTCCCAAGCCCGACGGGGCGGACGGAATGCCCGACGTGATCGTGCCCCGCAAATGCGTCGCCGAGCTGCGCAAGCTGCTCGACGAGGTCGAGGGCACGGTCGAAGTGTCCCTGTCGCCGACCAAGGTCCGCTTCGGCCTCGGCAGCGCGGTCCTGACCAGCAAGCTGATCGACGGCACCTTCCCCGACTACAACCGGGTGATCCCGACGGCCAACGACAAGCTCCTCAAGCTCGACCCGAAGAGCTTCATGCAGGGCGTCGACCGGGTCTCGACCATCGCCAGCGAAAAGACCCGGGCGGTCAAGATGAGCCTCGACCGTGACAAGGTCACCTTGTCGGTGACCAGCCCGGAGAACGGCCTGGCGACCGAGGAGCTGCCCGCCGATTACGGCTCCGACGGGCTCGAGATCGGCTTCAACGCCCGCTACCTGATGGACATCCTCCACGAGATCGAAGGCGACAGCGTCGAGGTCCACCTGGCCGACGCCGCCGCCCCCACGCTCCTGCGCGAGAACGACAAGTCGAACGCGCTCTACGTGCTGATGCCGATGCGGGTGTGACGATTGAGCTAGAGTCCGCGGACCTCTTTGACGTGCGCTTGCCAGCGTACCTGTTGAGTCTTTCGGATGGCCCCGGGAACCACCTAACCCTCGTAATCGAGGAAGCTACAGGTCTTGGGCCCCCAGGTGCACCAATCGAGGTCCCCTCGTCGCCCACAGACGAGGAGTTCAACGAGATCATGGCAAATGCTCAGGCAATCGAGCCTGGACCCGGCGATCGCGTGATCGAAGTAATATGGGAACAGCCGGTGTCCTACGCTGTCACGGACGAATCCTTCGCAGGATTAGAGCGCGATGGTCAGACAGCAGACGGCCGGGTCGCGCGAATCGTCGATGACAGCTGGTTCGACGATTTCGTTAAGGCTTCGACTTGGGCAGACGCCACCTTTCCGGGGCCATTGCGCCACTACAGCATCGTTACCAACAATCACTGCGTGAATGTGATCTCGGCCAACGAACCGCAAGTGAAGTTGGTGAGCGTGTATGGCTCAACGACCGAATAGCTCGGCTTTGGAGCACAATTGGTGACCATCTGCCGCCTGTGGCGCGGGTGGACGAGCCCGGACAATGCCGACGCCTACGAGCGGATCGTCCGCGGCGAGGTGATCCCCGGCATCGAGGCGCGGCGCATTCCCGGCTTCCGGCACATCGACTTGATGCGCCGCGACGACGGCGGCGAGGTTGAGTTCGTCACCCTGATGTGGTTCGATGGCCTGGATTCGATCAAGGCGTTCGTCGGCGAGGATCATGACGTCGCCCATGTCCCGGACGCAGCGCGCTCGGTGTTGGCGCGATTCGATGCTCGAGTCGCCCATTTCGAGGTCCTCGACCGCCGCCCGCAATAACGTCTAAGCCCGGGCGGGTGCGCGTCGCCCGTCTCGCCTTGACCGATTTCCGCTCCTACGCGGCCGCGCTGGTCGAGCCCGGGCCCGGCTTCGTCCTGCTGTCGGGCGACAACGGCGCGGGCAAGACCAACATGCTCGAGGCGGTGTCCCTGCTCACTCCCGGCCGCGGCCTTCGCGGCGCGCCGCTCGCGGAAATGGCGCGCAGCGACGGCCCCGGCGGGTTTGCGGTCAGTTCGAGATTGAACGGATCTGTGGAAATCGGCACCGGCACCGTCGCCACCGCGCCCGAGCGGCGGCAGGTGCGGATCAACGGCGCGGCGGCGGCCGTCAACTCGCTGTCCGAATGGCTGTCGGTGCTGTGGCTGACCCCGGCGATGGACCGGTTGTTCGCCGACAGCGCTGGCAATCGGCGGCGCTTCCTCGACCGCCTGACGCTGGCACTCGAACCCGGGCATGCGAGCCACGCGGCGCGATATGAAGCGGCGATGCGGGCGCGCAACAAATTGCTTGCCGAACCCGAGGGCGCCGACGCCTCGTGGCTTGCCGCGCTTGAGGCAGGAATGGCCGAGCACGGTATAATGCTCGGCGAAGCGCGGTCGCGGACCGTTGGCGCGCTTGGCGAGGCGATGGCGGAGCAGGCCAGCGACGATTTTCCGCGTGCCGCGCTGGCGCTGGACGGGTGGGATGGCGGCGATCTGGCGGTGCAGTTGAAGACAAGCCGGGGGCGCGACGCCGGCGCAGGCCGCGCGACGGTCGGCCCCCATCGTCAGGACCTTGCAGTCACCCAT
>NZ_JACCSU010000094.1 GCF_013812825.1 Sphingomonas sp.
GCTCCGACGCGGGGAACCGCGGCCCCCGCCGTCCCGGCGAGACCGGGCGCCCCGAGCTTGCCCTGGAGCTCGTTGGCAATGCGCGTGGCGAGCTTGGGGCCGACGCCGTTGGCCCGCGCGATCATCGCCTTGTCGCCCGACGACACCGCTCGCGACAGCTCGTCGGGCCCGAGCGCCGACAGGATCGCCAGCGCGACCCGGCCGCCGACGCCCTGGACCGAGGTCAGCGCCCGGAACGCCTCGCGCTCGCCCGCCGTGCCGAAGCCGAACAGGGTCATCGAATCCTCGCGCACCTGCATTTCGGTCAGCAGCATGACGTCGCCGCCCAGCGGCCCCAGCGCGTCGAGCGTCCGGGCGCTGGCCAGCACCTGGTAGCCGACTCCGCCGACGTCGATCACCGCGCCATCGGCACTGGTTTCGGCGAGGGTTCCGGTCAGTCTCGCAATCAAGGCTTCATTCCCAACCGTTCGGGCTGAGCTTGTCGAAGCCCTGCCCTTTCTTCAACCGCCTTAGATGGAAAAGCAGCCCTTCGACAGGCTCAGGGCGAACGGCTCTGGGTCGCCCGGGCCGACGCCAGATGGTGGGCGTGGGTGATCGCGACGGCGAGCGCGTCGGCCGCGTCCGGGCCGGCGATCGTCACGCCGGGAAGCAGGCGGCCGACCATCGCGTGGACCTGCACCTTTTCGGCATTGCCGTTGCCGACCACCGCTTTCTTGACCAGCCGCGCCGCATATTCACCGACCGTCAACCCGGACCGGGCCGCGACCATCAGCGCCACCCCGCGCGCCTGGCCGAGCTTCAAGGTCGATTGCGGGTTCTTGTTGACGAACACCTCCTCGACCGCGGCCGCTTCGGGCCGATGCTCGGCGAGCAGCGCCTCGAGTTGGCCGGCAAGGTCGGCGAGCCGCTCGGGCAGCGGCGCGGAAGCGGTCGTTTTCAGCTCGCCATTGGCGACGTGCGACAGCCGATTGCCTTGCGCTTCGATCAGGCCCCAGCCGGTCGTCCCGAGCCCGGGATCGAGGCCCAGAATCTTCAAAGCCGCTCCAGTTCCTCTTCCGGCACGTCGTAATTGCCCCACACGGTCTGGATGTCGTCGTCGTCGTCGAGCGCGTCGATCAGCTTCATCAGGCTCGACGCGTCGTCGCCGCGAACCTCGATTTCGGTCGACGGCTTCCAGGCGAGCTTGGCGCCGTCGGGCTCGCCGAGCATCGGTTCCAGGGCCCTCTGGACTTCGTGCAGCTGGTCGAGCGCGGTCCAGATCTGGTGGCCGTCCTCATCCGATTCGACGTCCTCGGCGCCGGCCTCGATCGCCGCCTCAAGCACTGTGTCGGCATCACCCGCGCCCGGCCCATATTCGATCAGCCCCATCCGCTCGAAGCCGTGGCTGACGCTGCCGCCCGCGCCCAGATTGCCACCGTTCTTGGAGAAGATCGTGCGGACGTTGGTCGCGGTTCGGTTGCGGTTGTCGGTCAGCGCCTCGACGATCAAAGCGACCCCTCCCGGCCCGAAGCCTTCGTAGCGGATCTCCTCGTAATTCTCACCCTCGCCGCCCGACGCCTTGTCGATCGAGCGCTGAATATTGTCCTTGGGCATCGACTGCGCCTTGGCCGCGAGGACCGCGGCGCGAAGGCGGGCGTTCATCTCGGGGTCCGGCAGACCCATCCTTGCCGCGACGGTGATCTCGCGGGAGAGCTTGGAGAACATCGCCGAGCGCTTTTTGTCCTGAGCGCCCTTGCGGTACATGATGTTCTTATATTTGGAATGGCCGGCCACGGGCGCTTCCTTATCGCAGTCCGAGCGCGCTGCGATAGGTCTCCAGCAGCGCATCCATCTCCTGGCGCGTATGCGTTTCCAACTTCCGCAAGCGGACGATGGCCCGCATCGTCTTGGTGTCGTAGCCGTTCGCCTTGGCTTCCGAGTAGACGTCGCGGACGTCGTCGGCGATCGCCTTTTTCTCTTCCTCGAGCCGCTCGATGCGCTCGATGAATAGCCGCAGCTGATCGGCCGCGACGGTGCCCTCCGCCATTTCTCAACATCTCCAATTGGGGTTTGAACGCGGGCTCTAAGCCAGCCCGGGCGGCCGCTCAAGCCGGGTTGAACGCGCGGGCGAAAGGGTTATGGCCGGGCCGCTTCAGGACCGGGGAAGGAGCCCAGTGACGGAATTTTTCCCACCGCGATCGCGCAAGGTGAAGATCCTGGCGACGCTGGGCCCGGCGTCGAGCGACCCGGCGATGATCCGCAAGCTGATGCTCGCCGGGGCGGACGCGTTCCGGATCAACATGAGCCACGGCGATCACGCGCAGAAGGCGGAGCTGGTCGAGGCGATCCGGGCGCTCGAGAAGGAATTGAAGCGGCCGACGACGATCCTGTTCGACCTCCAGGGGCCCAAGCTCCGGGTCGGGCATTTCAAGGGCAAGTCGGCGATTCTCAAGACGGGCGACCGATTCACGCTCGACCGCAAGCACACGGCCGGCAGCTCGGACCGCGTCGAGCTCGCCCATCCCGAGCTGTTCGCGACCATCCGGCCGGGTGATCGAATCCTGATCGACGACGGCAAGGTGCGGCTGAAGACGATGGAGGTCGACGACCGAAGCCTGGTGACCGAAGTGCAGGTCGGCGGGACGGTGTCGGACAACAAGGGCGTCAATGTCCCCGACGTGCTGGTCCCGATCCCGTCGCTGACCGAGAAGGACCGCTCCGACCTGATCTTCGCGCTCGAGCAGAAAGCCGACTGGATTGCCTTGTCGTTCGTCCAGCGCCCCGAGGACGTTGCCGAGGCTCGCACCCTGATCGGCGAAAAAGCGGCGCTGCTCGCCAAGATCGAGAAACCGGCCGCGATCGACCAGCTGAACGACATTATCGCGCTCGCCGACGCGGTGATGGTCGCTCGCGGCGACCTTGGGGTCGAGCTTCCGCCCGAGCAGGTGCCACCGCTCCAGAATCGGATCATCGCCTGCGCCCGCCAGTTCGGCAAACCGGTCGTGGTCGCGACCCAGATGCTCGAATCGATGGTCAGTTCGCCGACCCCGACCCGGGCCGAGGTCAGCGATGTCGCGACCGCGATCTACGACGGCGCCGATGCGGTGATGCTGTCGGCGGAGAGCGCCGCCGGCCAATATCCGTGCGAGGCGGTGGCGATGATGGACCGCATCGCCACCAGCGCCGAGCGCGACCCGATCTACCCGGCGCGGATTCATTTTACCGAGACCCGGCTCGAGCCGACCACCGCCGATGCGCTCGCCGGCTCGGCGCGGCAGATCGCCAGCACTGTCTCGGCGACCGCGATGGTCTGCTACACAAGCTCGGGCTCGACCGCGCGCCGGATCGCCCGGGAGCGCCCCGCCGTGCCCCTGCTGGCGATGACCCCCTCGTTGACGACGGCCCGGCGGATGGGACTGCTGTGGGGGGTCCAACCGGTCCATTCGCGCGACGTCAACAGCTTCGAGGAGATGGTCGAGAAGGGCAAGCGCATGGCCTTGCGCCACCGGATCGCCCAGGGCGGCGACCGGGTGGTGCTGATGGCCGGAGTGCCGTTCGGGACCGCGGGATCGACCAACGTCATCCATGTCGTCCAGCTGGTCGGCGACGAGCTCGAAAAGCACACCCGTTCCAAAGGGTGATGATTTTCGAGCTCGAGAAACACACCCGTTCCAAGGTCTGACGTTTCAGCGCGGCAGCAGGCCCGGGATTTCGTCGGCGATCTCGCGGGCGAGGAAGCCGATCGGCGCGACCTTCCGGGCCAGCGCGGCGCCCGCTTCGCCATGCAGCCAGACTCCCCAGAGCAAGGCGGCGAGCGGATCGGCGCCGCGCGACAGAAGGCCGCCGACGATGCCGGCGAGAACGTCGCCGCTGCCCGAGACCCCGAGCCCGGGAGCGCCGCCGCTGTAGGTCCAGGAGCGGCCGTCCGGATGGATGGCGTGGCTGGTGACCCCTTTGGCCAGCACGACCGAGCGGTAGAGCCGGGCGGCGCGAACTGCGCATCGGATCGGGTCCGCCCTGACGTCCTCCTCGTCGGTGTCGAGCAACGCGGCGAGCTCGCCGGAGTGGGGCAGAAGCACCGGCCGGGTGCGGCCGTCGCGATCCGCGCCCTCGCGCGGCACCAGGCTGTGCAACAACGCCGCGTCGAGCACCAGGCGCGCTGGCGATTCCAGCAGCTTGTCGGCGATTTGCTTGCAGGTCCCGTCGCGGGTCATTCCCGGGCCGGCGACGATCGCGTCGGCTTCCGCGGCCTCCTCGACGATCTGCCCGACCGCGGAGCGTGCAAAGCCGCCGTCGCGATGCTCGGGGAGCGCGACCACCATCGCTTCGGGCATCGCCACTGCAACCTGCGGGGCGATGCTTGCGACCGTGGCGATCCGCAACTTGCCCGCACCGGCGCGCATCGCCGCGGTCGCGGCCAGCAGCGCCGCCCCCGGGACCTCGCGGCTGCCGGCGATGATCAGAATGCGGCCCTTGGTCTCTTTCCCGCCGTCGATGATCGGCGGCAGCGGGTTGGATTCGAGCGCGCTTCGGTCGAGCGGCGTTCCCGACCTCATCGCGATCCGGCCATCGCGTCGGGAGCCGAGGTTTTCGCTGCGCCTTCGCCTTCGAGCGGCGAGTCGTGGTTCCACAGCGACAGCTTGGGCGTGCACAGCCCTTCCGCGTCGGGCTCGAACTCGAACGCGCAGATGCCGCAGTTGAGGACGTCCGCCTGCTTGTCGATGGCGAGGATCTGGGCCTCGTCCAGTTCCTCCAGGATGTAGCGCATGCACAAAACGACGACCTGGTGGCACACGACCAGCACCCGCCGGTCGGAGTAATGCAGGTTGATCGTGTTGAGCATCGAGCGCAGCCGCAGGATCACGTCGGCCCAGCTCTCGCCCCCGGGCGCCCGGTGATAGAATTTGCCGAGCCGCGTGCGGTGCGCCGCTTCCTCGGGGAATTTCTCGCGGATGCCGATCGTCGTCAGCCGGTCGAACACTCCGAACTCGCGCTCGCGAAGCCGCTCATCGACGATCGATCGCGCGGGGCCGCCGGCGAGCGCGCCGGCCTTGCAGATGGCCTCGGCGGTCTGGCGTGCGCGGATGTAGGGCGATGACAGGATCACTTCCGGCCGCTCGTTTTCAGGCAGCGACGCGAACCAGCGGCCGGCGGCTTCCGCCTGGCGGAATCCAAGCTCCGACAGAGGCACGTCGACGTCGCGCATCTCGATGTCGATCATCGCCAGCCCTGCCTCGTCGGCAGCCTCGCGCGCGACGTTGCCCTGGCTCTGCCCGTGCCGGACGAGCCACAGCCGCTCGGGCCAGTTCTGGCGCATCGCTGCTCCTCCTTCAGGCGAGAGAAAGCTTGAAGCGGATGATTGTGCCGCGGTTTCGTTCGGAGCCTTAGAGGAGCTCGCGAAGCGTTTCCGAATGCTCGACGAAGTCGGTCAGCGCTGACTCCAGCGGCCGCAGCAGCAGACCGCGGCTGCTGGTCAGGCTGGTGTCGGCCCGCTCGCCGCCATCCGCGACGCGGACTCGGTCCGGGCCGACCTTGGCCATGTCCGCGGCGGCGTGGGCGAGCTCGTGCCAGCTGACCGCGCCCTGGTTGGTGAGGTGCCAGATGCCTTTCTCGTCGTCGATCAGCAGGTCGAGCGTCGCGTGGACGAGGTCCGGCACATAAGTGGGCGAGACCATGGTCTTGTCGCAGGCGACGACCTCCTCGCCGCGCTTGAGGCGCTCGATCGTGTCGTAGAGGAAATTGTAGCGGTCCCACGGCCCGAAGAAGGCGCTGGTGCGGATCACCAGCGCGTCGGCGTCGATCTCCATCAGCCGGGCTTCCGCCTCGGCCTTGCTACGCCCGTACTCGCACGCCGGCGCGGGTTCGTCGGGCTCGATGTAGGCGCGCCCGAGCTTGCCGTCGAACACCAGGTCCGATGAGAAATTGACCAGCGGGATTGCGTGCAGCTTGCAGGCTTTCGCCAGCAGCTCGGGGCCGGTGGCGTTGATCTGGAAGCATTCGTCGGGGAGCTTCTCCGCCTCGGCGACGCGAACGAATCCAGCCGTGTTGATGACCGCCCAGGGTTTGTACGTCTGGAGGGCGGCGGCGATCGATTCCTTGCTGGTGATGTCGAGCTCGGCGCGGCTGGTCAGCACGTGCGCGAGGCCGCGGTGCGAACAAATTCGCGAGAAAGCCTGGCCCAGCGTTCCGGTCGCGCCGGTGATCAGGATCGGCCGCGCGTTCGAGCAGTTCGCCGGCAGCGTGTCGTAGCGCCGCTGCGCGTGCGTCCGGCCGCGCCGCTTCCACCAGCCGGGCAGGTCGAGCAGCGGATGCTCGAACTGTTCGCCGCGGCCGAGCTTGGCCGCTGCCTTGGCGACCAGCGTCGGGCGCGGAGTCTCGGAGCGAGTGTCGAACGCGCCGACGTCGTAGCTGCCGTCGCGGCGGGTCAGCAGCGAGCGCCAGTCGACCGCGCCGAACATCGACCACAGCGTGATCGCGCGCACATCGACACCCGCGCGGCGTTCCTTCTCGGCATCATTCCAGACGTCCGTCAGCCAGCGCACCTGCTCCTCGCGAGTGCAGCCGTGGTGGACCTCGGATATGACCAGCGGCAGCTGGTAGCGCTGCCACGTTTCGCGGAGCCTGCGGCCGGTGCCCACCTCGCCGCCGAGGCTGGCGATCCGCACCGCTTCGACGTCGACGTAGGTGTCGCGGCCGTTGGAGCCAGGCTCGACGCCCGGATAGCGCTCGACCCGGTGGTCGAGAAAGCGCTCGCTGGTCAGGTAATGGTTGAACCCGATGACGTCGGGCGTCGCCTCGCCGCTCGCCAGTTCCTCGAGCTCGGCCTGCGACGCCGCCTTGTTGCGCAGCCACTGGTAGAACGGGTGGCCTGGCTCCACTCGGCCCGTGAGCAGGTCGAGGCTCAGCCAGCGGCGCTCATTCTCGTGGCGCGCCTGATAAGCCAGGCGCTCGGTCGCGAAGGTCTTGCCGATGTCCTCGGTGACCAGCAGCTGGGCGGCGGGGTTGACCTTGCGGATCGCCTTCATTGCCCCGGCGGTTGCAAGGCATTCAATCACCAGCGCCCGGAACATCGCGTCGATGTCGTGCTTGTGCGGGTACCAGTGGCCATAGAGGCACGAAAAGCGCGCTGTGGTCAGCGGCTCGTTGACCGGAGTCCAGGCCTCGACCCACGGGTAGCGCCTCGCGACCTTGTCCGCGTAATCGGCGAGCAGACTAGGGAAATTGGCGTCGAGCAGGTTTGTGTAGCGCGGCCCTGAGCCGTGATGGACAAGGCCACCGATCACTTGGATTCCGAGCTCGCGCAACCGCTTCAGCCGCTTGTCGTGCCACGAAAAATCGCATTCGCCGGGCGCTTCGGGCGCAACCGTTTCCCAGACAATCGGGTAGCGCACCGCCTTGACACCGAGCTCGGCGATCGCATCGAGGTCGCCGATCCGCGACGCGTGACCGGTGTCGACCAGCTGGTTGCGGTACTCGTCACCGATCCGGACCACGGTGCACTCGACGCCGCCCCACAGCTCGAGCGGCCCGCCCTCGCCACCCGTGATCATGCAGCGGCTGCCGCAGCCTCCTGCGGCCCCCCGCGCTGCCGCCGCTCATCCATCCGCCTGAAGGTCGCCAGCGCCTGGCCGACGATCTGGTCCATGTTGTAATAGCGATAGGTGGCGAGGCGGCCGACGAACGTGACGCCCTCCGTAGCATCGGCGAGCGCTTCGTAGCGCTTGAACAGCTCCTGGTTCTCGGGCCGCGGGATCGGGTAATAGGGGTCGCCCTGGGCGGACGGATATTCGTAGGTGATGCTGGTCTTCGGGTGCGTCTGGCCGGTCAGATGCTTGTACTCGCTGATCCGCGTGTACGGCACCTCCTCCGAGGGATAGTTGACCACCGCGACCGCCTGGAACTGCTCCTGGTCGAGCGTCTTGTGGTCGAACTTCAGGCTCCGGTACGGCAGCTTGCCGAAGCGGAAGTCGAAATATTCGTCGATCGGCCCGGTATAGATGATGTGCGCGGCATCGATGTCGTCCTTCACATCCCGAAAGTCGGTGCCGAGCATTCTGTCGATCAAGGGGTGATCGGTCATCCGCTCGAACATCGCGGTATAGCCGTCGCGCGGCATCGCCTGGAACGTGTCGCCGAAATAGCGGTCGTCGGTGTTGGTCCGGGTCGGGATCCGGGACGTCACCTGCTTGTCGAGCTCGCTCGGGTCGAGGCCCCATTGCTTGCGCGTATAGCCGCGGAAGAACAGCTCGTAGAGCTCGCGCCCGACGGCATTGATGACCACGTCCTCGGACGTCTGGATGTCGGCCACCGGTTCGGCGCGCGAGGCGAGATATTCCGCCGCGTCCTCGTCCGTCTCGAGGTCGAGGCCGAAAAGCTTGTTGAGAGTCGTCCGGTTGATCGGAATCGGCACCAGCTGGCCGCGCACCTGGGCGAGCACCCGGTGCTCGTACGGCCGCCACCCGGTGAACTGCGACAGATATTCGACCACCTGCTCGCTGTTGGTGTGGAAGATGTGCGGACCGTATTTGTGGTAGAGGATTCCGGCGGCGTCCTTTTCGTCATAGGCATTGCCGCCGACGTGGTCGCGCCGGTCCATCAGAAGCACGCGCGCGCCGTGCTGGCTCGCCAGCCGTTCGGCGAGGACCGAGCCGGCGAATCCGGCTCCGACAATCAGATAATCGTAACTCGGTCGGTTGCTCTTGGCACCGGGACTGAAGGCGTTCATTCGGCGGCCACCAGCATCGCCGGAGTCTTGGCTGCGACGCGCGTCCCGAGCACTTCGGAAATCAGCCCGGCCATCCGCGCCTGGGTGGTGTGCCAGCTGGTCGCCGAGAGCAGCAGGTCGGCCTCCGCGAGCCAGTTGCCGCCGCGGTCGCGGGCGAGCTCCAGCGCCTTTTCGCACGCGGCGGCGAAGCTTTCGGCATCGCCGGCGATCTGTACGCCTTCGAGGTGGCCGTAGTGCCGCACCACATCCTTGACCGGGGTCGACACCACCGGCTTGCCGCCGGCGAGATATTCGGGGGTCTTGGTCGGTGAGATGAACTGCGTCGATTCGTTCATCGCGAACGGCATCAACGCGACGTCCCAGCCGGCGAGGTAAGCCGGCAGCTGCGCGTAGGTCTTGTTCCCCAGGTAATGGATGTTCGGCCGGCGCGGCAGGCCCTCGTCCGCGATCTTGGCGACCGGGCCAACCATCACCAGTGTCCACTCGGGGCGCATCTGAGCGATCTTGTCGAGCAGCTCGATGTCGAACCGCTCGTCGATCACTCCGTAAAAGCCGAGCCGCGGGCGCGGCAGCTGCTCCTGGTCCGCCGGGTCGAAGCAGCCGCCGCGCGCCTTGGCGAAATGGACTCGATCGACCGACGATGGGAACAGATGGACGCTGTCGTGGCGGTCCTTCTTGGCTTCGTACAGGCTCGACCCACCGGTGAAGACGAGATCGGCCCTGTCGATCAGCTCCTGCTCGAGGTCGAGCAGCTTTTCGGGTGCGAAGCGGAACTTGCTGAGCTCGTCCATGCAATCGTAGATCACCGCATCGGCGTCGAGGTGGCTCGAGAAGTCGAGCATCATCGGCGTGTAGTACCAGGCGACCAACGGTCCCTTGATGCAGGCGACGTGCGCGTCGAGCAGCCGCTTGAGGGCCGCCTCGCGCCGCTTTTCACTGACTCCTTCGGGCAGGTGGGGGACGACGACCCGGATGTTGGGGAAACCTTCGGCCTCGCGCACCTGCAGGAACGGAATCTCGCGGCGGCCGATGTCCATCGGCTCTTCCCAGAACACAACCGTCATGTCGTCCGCGAAGCGGCTCATCAGTTGCTGCGGCCGCTGGAAGACGAAGTCCCACCGCAAGTGCGAAAAACAGAGCAGGGTTGGGCGTTGCGAATCCGGCGCCGAGGGCTCGGCAAAAGACTCAATTGGCACCCCGACGCGACTGAGCATTTTTTGAATTTCCCTCTGTTGTTAAACGCCTGTTCACCAACGGGCATAGCGCGGTTACGGTTCCGCAACACTGACGCAGGTTAGCCTGAAAGGCTGTTGTGCACTGCAGCATAGCCGATCGGCGCTGATTGACCTAATCGGACGCCCGTGGAAGGGTTGGACCCTCCGGCGTCAACGAAGCGGGACGAAATGGCCACCACCATCGACGAATTGGAGAAACGCCGCGAGCTGGCCAAGCTCGGCGGCGGCGACAAGCGTATTGCAGCGCAGCATTCCAAGGGCCGCCTGACCGCGCGCGAGCGCCTGTCCGTCCTGCTCGATCCGGACAGCTTCGAGGAAGTCGACATGTTCGTCGAGCACAACTGCTCCGACTTCGGGATGGACAAGCAGAAGATTCCCGGCGACGGCGTGGTCACCGGGTCGGGCACCATCAACGGCCGACTGGTCTACGTGTTCGCTCAGGATTTCACCGTGTTCGGCGGCTCGCTCTCCGAGCGCCACGCGCAGAAGATCTGCAAGGTGATGGACGCGGCGATGAAGGTCGGGGCGCCGGTGATCGGGCTCAACGATTCGGGCGGCGCTCGAATCCAGGAAGGAGTCGCCTCGCTCGCCGGTTATGCCGAGGTGTTCCAGCGCAACGTGCTGGCCAGCGGCGTCATCCCGCAGGTCTCGCTGATCATGGGCCCGTGCGCGGGCGGCGCGGTCTATTCGCCGGCGATGACCGACTTCATCTTCATGGTGAAGGACTCCAGCTACATGTTCGTCACCGGCCCCGACGTGGTGAAGACCGTGACCAACGAGGTCGTCACGCAGGAGGAACTGGGCGGCGCCGTCACCCACACGACCAAGTCCGGAGTCGCCGACGTCGCGTTCGAGAACGACATCGATGCGCTGCTCGCGACCCGCGAGTTCTTCGATTTCCTGCCGCTGTCGAACCGCCATGAAGTGCCGGCGCGGCCGTGCACAGACCCGTGGGACCGTGTCGAGGACAGCCTCGACACGCTGGTGCCGCCGTCGACCGCGACTCCCTACGACATGCACGAGCTCATCCGGAAGGTCGCCGACGAGGGCGATTTCTTCGAGCTCCAGCCTGCGCACGCGGCCAACATCATCGTCGGCTTCTGCCGGATCGAGGGGCGCACCGTCGGGGTCGTCGCCAACCAGCCGATGGTGCTCGCCGGCTGCCTCGACATCGCCGCGTCGAAAAAGGCCGGGCGGTTCGTACGCTTTTGCGACGCGTTCGAGATCCCGATCCTGACCTTCGTCGACGTGCCCGGATTCCTTCCCGGAGTCGCCCAGGAGCACGGCGGGATCATCAAGAACGGAGCGAAACTCCTGTTCGCCTACGCCGAGGCGACGGTGCCCAAGATCACGGTCATCACCCGCAAGGCCTATGGCGGCGCTTACGACGTGATGGCGTCCAAGCATCTGCGCGGCGATCTAAACTATGCGTGGCCGACGGCCGAGATCGCGGTGATGGGCGCCAAGGGCGCGGTCGAAATCATCTTTCGCGGCAAGACGCCCAAGGAAATCGCCGAACATACGGCCGAATATGAGGAGCGCTTCGCCAATCCGTTCGTCGCCGCGAGCCGCGGTTACATCGACGACGTCATCATGCCCCATTCGACGCGGCGGCGGGTCGCGCTCGGGCTGCGCCGATTGCGCGACAAGCAGCTCGAAAACCCGTGGAAAAAGCACGACAACATCCCGCTGTAGGGAGCGCTGAGTAATGAGCACATACACCGCCACCGTCCGCTGGAAGCGCGGCGCCGACGACGCCTTTGCGCAGGGGCGCTACAGCCGCGTTCACGAATGGGCGTTCGACGGCGGCGCGGTGGTGCCCGCCTCGGCGAGCCCGCACGTCGTGCCCAAGCCCTATTCCGACGAAGCCGGAGTCGATCCCGAGGAGGCGTTCATCGCCTCGCTGGCGAGCTGCCACATGCTGTTCTTCCTCGATTTCGCCCGGCGCGCGGGGTTCGTCGTCGAAAGTTACTCGGACCGGGGTGAGGGCGTGCTCGAGAAGGGCGCCGATGACCGCATCGCGATGACCAAGGTGACGCTTCGCCCGCACATCGAGTGGAGCGGCGACAAGCAGCCCGACGACGCGGCGCTCGCCGACCTCCACCACAAGGCGCACGAAGCCTGCTTCATCGCCAATTCGGTGACCACCAAGGTGACGGTGCAGGGGACATGAACGGCGCGGCAAAAATCCTCCCCGCTACGGGGAGGTGGCAGCCGAAGGCTGACGGAGGGGGCGCTTCGCGTGGCACGACGCCCCCTCCACCAGCTACGCTGGTCCCCCTCCCCGTGCCGGGGAGGAGCGAATGAAGCTCGGCCGCCTCAACCATGTCGGCGTCGCGACTCCCTCGATCGAGAACAGCGTCGAGCTGTACCGAACGATGCTTGGTGCGACGCGGATCGGCGAGCCGTTCGACCTACCGGCGCAGGGGGTTCGGGTGTGCTTCGTCGACACTCCCAATTCGCAAATCGAGCTGATCGAGCCGCTCGGTGCCGACTCGCCGATCGCCAAGTTCCTCGAGCGCAACCCGCTCGGCGGCCAGCACCATGTCTGCTTCGAAGTCCCCGACATCCACGCGGCGAAGTCCGAGCTCGAGGCCAGGGGCGCGCGGGTGCTGGGCGAGCCGCGCATCGGCGCTCACGGGACGCCGGTGTTCTTCCTTCATCCCAAGGACATGGGCGGGGTTCTGACCGAGATCATGGAGTCGCCGAAGCGGGCGCATTGACCAATTGCTGCAAATCAAATCCCGTTCGCCCTGAGCTTGTCGAAGGGCTGCCCTTTTCCTAGTGCAGTCAAAGAGAAAGACAGGGCTTCGACAGGCTCAGCCCGAACGGAGTTGTATGTCCGATAAAAAGCCGACGCGAGAGGATTGGGAGGCGCTCGCCGCGAAGGAAGCGCGCGGCCGAGACCTCAAGCGCGAGACGCTCGAGGGCATTCCGCTCAAGACCGTCTACGGCCCCGGCGACGCAGGCGATATCGACAGCGGCTGGCCGGGCCTGCCGCCCTATACCCGCGGCCCCTATGCGACGATGTACGCGGGACGGCCATGGACCATCCGCCAGTACGCCGGCTTCTCGACCGCCGAGGATTCGAACGCTTTCTACCGCCGCAATCTGGCGGCCGGGCAGCACGGCATCTCGGTCGCCTTCGACCTCGCCACCCACCGCGGCTACGACAGCGACAATCCGCGCGTCGCCGGCGACGTCGGCATGGCCGGAGTGGCGATCGACAGCGTCGAGGACATGAAGCTGCTGTTCGACGGAATCCCGCTTGGGCAGATGTCGGTCAGCATGACCATGAACGGAGCGGTGCTGCCGGTGATGGCCTTCTACATCGTCGCCGGCGAGGAGCAGGGGGTGCCGCCCGAGCAAATGTCGGGCACCATCCAGAACGACATTTTGAAAGAGTTCGCGGTCCGCAACACCTACATCTATCCGCCCGAGCCCTCGATGCGCATCGTCTCCGACGTGATTGCTTATTGCGCGGCCAAAATGCCGCGGTTCAACTCGATTTCGATCAGCGGCTATCACATGCACGAGGCCGGAGCGACCGCGGTCCAGGAGCTCGCCTACACGCTTGCCGACGGGCGCGAATATGTCCGCGCGGCGATGAAGCGCGGCCTCGACATCGACGCGTTCGCGCCGCGGCTGAGCTTCTTCTTCGGCATCGGCATGAACCTGTTCATGGAGGTGGCCAAGCTGCGCGCGGCGCGCACTTTGTGGGCGCGGATCATGACCGACCTCGGCGCGCAGAACGAGAAGTCGAAGCTGCTTCGCACCCACTGCCAGACGAGCGGCGTGTCGCTGACCGAGCAGGATGCGTACAACAACATCGTCCGAACCACGATCGAAGCGCTCGCCGCGGTGCTCGGCGGCACCCAGTCGCTGCACACCAACAGCTTCGACGAGGCGATTGCCCTGCCGACCGATTTCTCCGCCCGAATCGCCCGCAACACGCAGCTGATCCTCGCCGAGGAAAGCGGAGTCACCGCGGTCGCCGATCCGCTCGGCGGGAGCTGGTACGTCGAGGCGCTGACCCGCGAGCTCGAGGACAAGGCGTGGGAGCTGATCGAGGAAGTCGAGGCGCATGGCGGAATGACCAAGGCGGTCGCCGAAGGCTTGCCCAAGCAGCGGATCGAGGAGGCGGCGGCCGAGCGCGCGGCCAAGGTCGACACCGGCGAGACGGTGATCGTCGGGGTCAACCGCTACCGTCTGCCCGAAGAAGAGCCGCACGACATCCTCGAGGTCGACACGGCGCGGGTCCGCAGCGGGCAGATCGCGCGGCTGGAGCGGGTGCGGGCGGAGCGCGACGAGGCCAAGGTGCGTGCGGCGCTCGATGCGTTGACGGAATCCGCCAAGTCTCCTCCCCGGAACGGGGAGGGGGACCGTCCCCGCGCAGACGGGGATGGTGGAGGGGGCGGCGTTATCGGCGCGGAATCCCCTCCGTCAGCGCTTCGCGCTGCCACCTCCCCGTCCCGGGGAGGAGACTCCAATCTCCTGGCGCTGTCAGTGGAATGCGCGCGTGTGCGGGCCACGCTCGGCGAAATATCCGATGCGCTCGAGCGCGCGTTCGGGCGTTACGGAACGCAGCCCGAGCCGGTGCGCGGGATCTACGGCGAGGCGCGTGGCGACCCGCGCTGGAAGGCGGCGGTCGAGGGAACGAAATCCGTCGCCGATCGCCTCGGCCGCAAGCCACGCATCATGGTCGCGAAAATGGGCCAGGACGGCCACGACCGCGGCGCCAATCTGGTGTCGTCGGCGTTCACCGACCTCGGCTTCGAAGTGATCCCCGGCCCGTTGTTCCAGACGCCGCGCGAAGCGGCGGAAATGGCCGCCGGGAACGACGTCGACGTGGTCGGCGCGTCGACGCTGGCGGCCGGGCACCGGACCCTGATCCCCGAGCTGATCGACGCGCTGAAGGAAATGGGCCGCGCCGACATCAAGGTCGTCGCCGGCGGAGTCATCCCGCCGCAGGATTACGCGATGCTGCGCGCCGCCGGAGTGCAGGCGATCTTCGGTCCCGGCACGAACCTCGCCGACGCCGCCGACGAGGTGCTGCGCCTTCTAGGCCACAACCGCCCGCCGCTGGACAAGGCGGCGGAGTGATGAAAAAATCGCGATACTTCGCCGCCGTTGCTTCGTTCAGCATCGCCGCTTGCGGCTCAAATGCTCAAGCAGAATCGTTTGCGATTGCTTGCAAAGGCACTGCTCAGTTCATGGACACTATTCAGGGTAAGCCGGTCAAACGATCGTACGACCTGCCAAGACAAATTTATGTTTTCGACGAGTCCGCAAAACGCGTGCAACGCGCAATGATTCCACGCCAGCAATTCGAAGACGTGTGCTTCCGGGGCGGCTACATCGACAACATCATCTTTTCCCCTGGTTTGATTTCGGTTCGATCCGAACGGGCCGGCGCAATGTGCGATTTCAAGGTCGATCGAGCGTCAGGCAAAGCCGAGTTTGTGCATCATTCCGATCTGCCCGCCGGTGGGCTTAGCTCAATCGAATTTCAAATGACGTGCGACCCCGCCGATCTTCCGGTATTCGATAAAAGCAGAAACAAGTTCTGATGTTCTCGAAGGTCCTCATCGCCAACCGCGGGGAGATCGCGTGCCGGGTGATCCGCACCGCCAAGCGGATGGGGATCGCGACGGTCGCGGTCTATTCCGACGCCGACGCGCGCGCGCCGCACGTGCGGATGGCCGACGAAAGCGTCCGGCTCGGCCCGCCGCCGGCGAGCGAAAGCTATCTCAACGCCGAGCTGATCATCGACGCGTGCAAGGCGACCGGCGCCGAAGCGGTGCACCCCGGCTACGGTTTCCTGAGCGAACGCGAACGCTTCGCCAGGGCGCTCGACAAGGCGGGGATCACCTTCATCGGGCCGCCGCCCAAAGCCATCGCGGCGATGGGCGACAAGATCGAATCGAAGAAGCTGGCGCAGAAGGCCGGAGTCAACATCGTGCCGGGCTTCCTCGGCGACATCGCGACCACCGAGGAGGCGGTGAAGATCGCGGCGGACATCGGCTACCCGGTGATGATGAAGGCCTCGGCCGGCGGCGGCGGCAAGGGCATGCGCCTCGCCCACAACGAGCAGGACGTGCGCGACGGCTTCGAGGCGACCAAGCGCGAGGGGCTTGCGAGCTTCGGCGACGACCGGGTGTTCATCGAAAAATTCATCGAGGCGCCGCGCCACATCGAGATCCAGCTGCTCGGCGACCAGCACGGCACCGTCCTCTACCTCGGCGAGCGCGAATGCTCGATCCAGCGGCGCCACCAGAAAGTGGTCGAGGAAGCGCCGTCGCCGTTCGTCACTCCGGCGATGCGCAAGGCGATGGGCGAGCAGGCGGTCGCGCTGGCCAGGGCCGTCGGCTATTACAGCGCCGGCACCGTCGAGCTGATCGTCAGCGGCGCCGACCCGAGCGGCAAGAGCTTCTACTTCCTCGAGATGAACACCCGGCTGCAGGTCGAGCATCCGGTGACCGAAGAAGTCACCGGCCTCGACCTCGTCGAGCAGATGATTCGGGTCGCCGCCGGCGAGAAGCTCGGTCTTCGGCAAAAGGACGTGAAGCTCGACGGCTGGTCGGTCGAAACGCGCGTCTATGCGGAAGACCCGTATCGCCACTTCCTGCCGAGCACCGGCCGGCTGGTTAGATACAAACCGCCAATGCAATCCGATTCCGTTCGCCCTGAGCCTGTCGAAGGGCTGGCCTTTTCTTCCAGCGGGAAAAGGAAGCGCAGGGCTTCGACAAGCTCAGCCCGAACGGCTGGGGGCTCGGATGTCCAAGTTCGCGTCGACGACGGCGTGTTCGAGGGCGGCGAAGTGTCGATGTTCTACGACCCGATGATCGCCAAACTGATTACCTGGGGTCCCGATCGCGAAGCGGCGATCGACGCGCAGGTCGCCGCGCTGGACGCGTTCGAGATCGACGGCATCGGCCACAATGTCGATTTCCTCTCGGCACTGATGCAGCACCCGCGCTTCCGCTCGGGCGACATCACGACCGGCTTCATCGCCGAGGAATATCCCGAAGGCTTCACCGGCGCTCCGGCCGACGAACAGTTGCTGCTCGACCTCGCCGCGATCGCCGGGATGGTGGCCGCGGTCCACGAGGCGCGCGCGGCCGAGGTCGACGACCAGCTCAACGGGCCGGTCCCGCAGCCGTCGGAACGCGTGGTGAAGATCGGCTCGGCCGAGCACCGGGTGCGGATCAAGCCCTATGACGGCGGCACTCTGGCGGTGGTCAACCCCGGATCGGGGTCCGGGGCAGGCGCCGGCGAACTGATCGACATCATCGGCCGCTGGGAGCCGGGCCAGCGGCTGCTGACCGCGACCGTCGACGGCCGCCGCCGAACCGTCCGCATCAGGCGCGAGGGCCGCGGCTGGGCGCTGACGGCGCGTGGGCGCAGACACAAGGTGCAGGTGATGCCGCCGCACGTCGCCGAGCTGTCGCAGCACATGATCGAGAAGGCGCCGCCGGATTTGTCGCGGCTGCTGATCGCGCCGATGCCGGGGCTGCTGACGCGGCTCGACGTCGAGGTCGGCGACAAGGTCGAGGCCGGCCAGCCGGTCGCGGTGGTCGAAGCAATGAAGATGGAAAACATCCTGCGCGCGGGCCGCGCGGCGACGGTCAAGGCCACGCCCGTCAAAGCCGGCGACAGCCTCTCCGTCGATCAGGTGATCGTGGAGTTTGAGTAGGCGGCAATTCAAGATCCGGTATCTTTTTCGAACGCCTTCTTACGAATGTGCCAAGCGTTGAAGTAGCCCAAGGTCTCGACAAAATATCGGCCGTCCATTTCCCTGCCCCACATGAACCAATGATCGTCTTCACCGAGCCATGTTCGGAACTCTTCCGATTCGAGCCAATCGTTGAGACGCTCTGGGAAGATGATTTTCGTCGGTCGCAGGAAGGCCCAAATCAACGAGCCGACTGCGACCGCCGCGACGGAACCAGCAAGGAGAAGCGTCGTCGTCATGCGGTAGCTCGTTTCCTCAGGTCCGCGCGCCTGAGCTTGCCGGTTGCGGTCTTTGGTAGCGTTTCGACGAACTCAATTACGCGCGGGTATTTGTAGGGGGCGATCTGCGCTTTCGCATGCGCCTGGAGATCGGTGATTAGCTCATCGGATGCTTCGACATCCGCAGCTGCCACCACGAACGCTTTCACCCTCTGTCCGCGCTCCTCGCACGGCACTCCGATCACCGCGCATTCGGCGACGGCGGGGTGCGACAGCAGCGCATTTTCGACTTCGGGAGCGCCGATGTTGTAGCCCGAGCTGACGATCATGTCGTCGCTTCGAGCGAGGTACCAGTAATAGCCGTCGCCGTCGCGCCGGTAGGTGTCGCCGGTGACGTTCCAGCCGTCATGCACGTAATCCGCCTGGCGCGGGTCATCGAGGTAGCGGCAGCCGGTGGGGCCCTTGACCGCGAGCCTGCCGGTGCCCTCGTCCATCGGCCGGCCGGCCTCGTCGAGCACCGTGGCCTCGTAACCCGGCACCGCCTTGCCGGTCGCGCCCGGGCGAATGTCGTCGCCGGCGGCAGAGATGAAGATGTGCATCATCTCGGTCGCGCCGATGCCGTCGGTGATCGCAATTCCCGTGCGCTCTTTCCACGCGCGCCACGTCGCCTCGGGCAGATGCTCGCCGGCCGACAGGCAGTAGCGCAGGGTCCTGAGTGCAGCCTCCAGCAGACTTTCCGTTCGTCCTGAGCTCGTCGAAGGACTGCCTTTCTCTTTCGACACAAGTGGTGAAGACAGCCCTTCGACAGGCTCGGGGCGAATGGATTTGGGGTTCTGCTTCAACCCCTCCGTGGCGAGCATCGCCTTGTACGCGGTCGGAGCGGTCCCGAGATGCGTGATTGAGAACTGCGCGATCGCCTCGAGCATCGCCGGCGGGCTCGGCTGCTCGATGGTCGCGCACGCTGCGCCGGCGCGCAGCGGGAACAGGAAACCCGCGCCGAGGCCGAAGGTGAAGGCGAGCGGCGCCGAGGTCAGTGCGATGTCGCCCGGTCTCATTCCGATCAGGTGCTTGGAGAAGCTGTCGCACGGCGCGAGAATGTCGCGGTGGAACTGGACGCAGCCCTTGGGAACGCCGGTGGTGCCGCTGGTGAAGGCGATCAGCGCCGGATCGTCGCGGCCGGTGTCGACCGGCGGCAGCGGTTCGAGACTGGCGCAGCGCGTCTCGAGCTCGCCCCTGCCGTGGTCGCCGTCATATTTGACCAGATGCTCGACGAACCGCGTCTGCTCCATCGCCTGGCGGAAGTCGCCGATGAAACGGCTGTCGACGATCGCGTGGCTGACCTGCGCGCGGTCGATCGCCGTCGCGATCTCGCCGGGGCGAAGCAGCGGCATGGTCGCGACCACCACTCCGCCGGCCTTGAGGATCCCGAGCCACGCGGCGAGCATCGTGTAGCCGTTGGGGCCGCGAAGCAGCACTCGATTGCCGGGCACGAGCCCATGCTCATCGACCAGCAGCCGCGCAATTCGGCCGGAGAGTTTGTCGAGCTCGGCGTAGTTCCAGCGGCCGTGGGCGTTGACGACTGCCAAAGCGTCCGGTTCGCCGCCGGCGAGCAGCTCGGCCGCCGCGTTGAGGCGTTCCGGATATTGCAGTTCGGGCAGGTCGAAGTGGAATTCGGGCAATAGCTCGGACGGCGGCAGCCGGTCCCGGACGAAGCTGTCGTATTTCATAGCGTCTTTGCGAGCGAAGCGCGGCAATCCAGTCCCCGGTTTGCGCTGGATTGCCGAGTCGCTGCGCTCCTCGCAATGACGAAAACGTTCACTCGGGCACCACCGCGGTCGCCTCGATTTCGACCATTGCCTGAGGGTCCACGAGGCTGCTTACCGCGACCAGCGCCATCGCCGGATAATGCTTGCCGATGATATCTTTCCACGCCGCGCCGATCTCGGCGAGCGAAGCGCGATAGGCAAGGATGTCGGTCACGTAGCAGGTCATCCGCACGATATGCTCGGGCCCGGCTCCGTCCTCCGCAAGGATTGCCACGATGTTGCGCAGCACCTGCGCGAATTGGGCGGCAAGTGTGTCGGACACGAACTGCTCATGCTCGTCCCAGCCGACGACGCCGGCGGTGACGATCAGCCGCCCCTTCGCCGAGATCGCGTTGGAATAGCCCTTCGGTCGCGGCCAGCCGGGCGGGAGCAGCGCCTTCATACTGCGCCCGTCCACTCCGCGATCTTGCCGAGGAGGTACAGCGCTGCAAACAGGCCCAACGCGATGAGGCATCCGCAGCTAACCGATTCTCTGAAGCTGCCGGTCATGAGGACCGCGACTCCTTGAGCAGGTCCTTGGCGATGATCTGCCGCTGCACCTCGCTCGCGCCCTCGTAAATGCGAAGCGCGCGGATCTCGCGGTAGAGCTCTTCGACCTTGACTCCGCGGGTCACGCCCGCGCCGCCATGAAGCTGCACCGCCGCGTCGATCACCTGTTGCGCGGCCTCGGTCGAGTGGAGCTTCGCCATTGCCGCCGCCCGGCGATTGTCCGTTCCGCCGATATCCTGCTGCCACCCCGCGCGCGCCACCAGCAGCGCCGACGAATCGATCAGCAGCGCCATGTCGGCGAGCTTGGCCTGGGTCACCGGATTGTCGGCAAGCGTCTCGGTTCCCAGCCGGCGCTTCGAGGCGAAGCCGAGCGCCTCGTCCAGAGCCCGGCGCGCGAAACCGAGCGCCGCGGCGCCAACGGTCACTCGGAACAGGTTGAGCGTCTCCATGCCGATCCGGAAGCCCTCGCCGGGCGCTCCGACCAGCGCGTCGGATGGGACGCGAACCTTGTCATATTCGAGCCGCGCCAGCGGATGCGGCGCGATCACCTCGATCCGCTCGGCGACGCGGAGCCCCGGCGCGTCGGCGGGAACGATGAAGGCGCTCAAGCCGCGTGCGCCTTCACCTTCGCCGGTGCGCGCGAAGGTCAAATAGAAGTCCGCGATGCCGCCGTTCGAGATCAGGGTCTTCTCGCCGACCAGGACCCAGTCGTCGGCACCTGCCCCGGACCCCGTTCCGGGGTCGCGCATCGCCGAGGTCTGGATGTTCGCCGCGTCGGACCCGCAAGCCGGCTCGGTCATGGCGAACGCGGCGATCGCCTCGCCGCTGGCGACCCTGGGCAGCCATCGGCGCTTCTGCTCGATGGTCCCGAACAGCGAGATGGCGCCGGAGCCCAGGCCCTGCATCGCGAACGCGAAATCGGCGAGGCCGCTTCGGTAGGCGAGCGCCTCGCGCGCGATCGCGAGGCTGCGCACGTCGGGCCGCCGGTCGCCGTCGGCAACGCACAGCTTGAGGAATCCCGCCGCTCCGAGCTCGCCGACGAGCGCCCGGCATCGCGAGTCGAGATCGCCCTCCTCGTCGCCGAGCCGGGCCGACCAGCGCTCGAGCTTGTCGGCCAGCTCGCGGTGGCGCGGCTCGAAGAATGGCCAGGCGAGGAAGCTTCGGTCGCCCATCAGTCGCCCTTGAACTCCGGCGTCCGCTTGGCCGCGAAAGCCTCGTAGGCGCGCTTGAAATCGTTCGCCTGCATCAGCGCCGCCTGCGCTTCGGCCTCCATGTCGAGCGCGATCTCGATCGGTTCGGCCCATTCGGCGTCGAGCTGCCGCTTGGTGACGGAATGCGCTCGAGACGGACCGTCGGCGAGCTCGCGGGCGAGCGCCTGCGCCTCGGCCTGGACGTCGTCGCAAATGCGGCTGAAGAAGCCCCACGCATGCCCCTCCTCGGCGCTCATGTTGCGGCCGGTGAACAGCAGCTCGGCGGCGCGGCCGTGGCCGATGATCCGCGGCAGGATCGCGCACGCGCCCATGTCGGCGCCCGACAGGCCGACGCGGGTGAACAGGAAGGCGGTCTTCGCATTTGGAGCGGCAAGCCGAAGGTCGCTGGCCATCGCCAGGATCGCTCCGGCGCCGGCGCACACGCCCTCGACCGCGGCGACGATCGGCTGCGGGCAGGCGCGCATCGCCCGCACCAGATCGCCGGTCATTCGGGTGAACTTCAGCAACCCGTCCAGGTCCATCCTGGTCAGCGGCCCGATGATCTCGTGGACGTCGCCGCCCGAGCTGAAATTGCCGCCGGCGCCGGTCAGGACGACGCATTTGACGTCATGAGCATCTTTCAACGAGCGAAACATGTCGCGAAGCTCGGCGTAGCTGTCGAAGGTCAGCGGGTTCTTGCGCTCGGGCCGGTTGAGGGTGACCGTCGCGACGCCGTTCGAATAATCCCACAGGAAATGCTCGGGCTCGAACGTCGTGGGTTCGAGTCTCACGCGCTGGTCCCGCCGTCGATGGTGACTGCCGCGCCGTTGATGTCGCGGCTCTTCGGCAGGCACAGGGTCAGGATCATCGTTCCGATTCCGTCGGGATCGACCAGTCGCCCGCTCGCATTCATGTTGGTGATGGCGCCGCGCGCCTGCTCTTCGCTGCGCCCGGTGATCTGCGACACTCGCGCCACCGACTGGTCGGTCATCGGCGTGTCGACATAGCCGGGGCAGACCGCGTTCACCGTCAGCTTGGTCTTGGCATATTCGGCCGCCAGGCTGCGCATCAGGCCCAGCAGCCCGTGCTTCGAGGCCGCGTAATGGGCGGCGTAAGGCACTCCGCGCAGGCTCGCCACCGAGGCCACGAACACCAGCCGCCCGTTCTCGCTCGCCAGCAGGTCGGGCAGCGCCGCCTGCACGCTCTCGAACGCCGCGGTCAAATTGACCGCGATGATCCGGTCCCAGCTGTCCCGGGTCATCTTCGCGAACGGCGCGCTTTCGGCGATCCCGGCGTTGACGATCAGCATTTCGATCGGGCCGTTGGCGGCGCGCGCTGCCGCGAACGCCTGCTCGATCGCCGCCCGGTCGGTGACGTCGCACTGGTGGACGCTTCCGGAGACGATCGCGGCCGTGCGTTCCAGCGGTCCGAGCCGCCGGCCGAGCAGCGAGACCTTCGCCCCGGCCGAGTGGAGATGAGTCGCCGCGGAAGCCCCGATCCCAGTGCCGCCGCCGGTGACCAGCGCGTGGCGGCCCTCAAGCCAGTTGTTCGTGCTCATGGCTACCTCGTGAGATTGAAGCATTGGCCGATGGCTTTCGCGGTGGCAAGGCGGCGCAAATCGAACTGGAGAGCCCGACTCATGAAGACCCGTGCCGCCGTCGCGTTCGAAGCCAAGCAGCCGCTGGAGATCGTCGAGCTCGACCTCGACGGCCCCAAGGACGGTGAAGTGTTGATCGAGATCATGGCGACCGGAATCTGCCACACCGACGCCTACACTCTGGACGGCTTCGATAGCGAAGGAGTCTTTCCCTCGATCCTCGGTCACGAGGGGGCGGGGATCGTCCGCGAGGTCGGCGCCGGAGTGACGACGCTCAAGCCGGGCGACCATGTGATCCCGCTGTACATTTCCGAGTGCCGCGAGTGCAAAGCCTGCCTGTCGCGCAAGACCAATTTGTGCACCGCGGTCCGCGCCACCCAGGGCAAGGGGGTAATGCCCGACGGCACCAGCCGCTTCAGCTACAAGGGCGAGACCATCTACCATTACATGGGCTGCTCGACGTTCTCGAACTTCACCGTCCTGCCCGAGATCGCCGTCGCCAAGATCCGCGACGACGCCCCGTTCGACAAGGCCTGCTACATCGGCTGCGGAGTCACCACCGGGGTCGGCGCGGTGATCAACACCGCCAAGGTCGAGCCGGGCTCGAACGTCGTCGTGTTCGGTCTCGGCGGGATCGGCCTCAACGTCGTCCAGGGCGCCCGGATGGCCGGCGCCAACATGATCGTCGGGGTCGACATCAACGCCAACAAGGAGGAGTGGGGCCGCCGGTTCGGCATGACCCATTTCGTCAACCCGAACGCCATCGAAGGCGACCTCGTCAAGCATCTGATCGAGCTGACCGACGGCGGCGCCGATTACAGCTTCGACTGCACCGGCAACACCGACGTGATGCGCAGCGCGCTCGAATGCTGCCACCGCGGCTGGGGAACCAGCGTCGTCATCGGAGTCGCCGAATCCGGCAAGGAGATCGCCACCCGGCCGTTCCAGCTGATCACCGGCCGGGTGTGGAAAGGAACCGCGTTCGGCGGCGCGCGGGGCCGAACCGACGTGCCGAAGATCGTCGACTGGTACATGGACGGGAGGATCGCCATCGACCCGATGATCACGCATGTCCTGAAGCTCGAGGAGATCAACAAGGGCTTCGAGTTGATGCACGCCGGCGAAAGCATCCGCGCGGTCGTCGTCTACTGATGGAGATCGTCTCCGAAGCGAAATCGCACGGCGGCCGCCAGCTCGTATGCCGCCACTCGTCGGTCGCGACCGGCACCGACATGACCTTCTCGGTATTCCTGCCCCCGCAGTCGGAGAGCGGCGCGCGGCTGCCGGTGGTCTGGTATCTCTCGGGCCTGACCTGCACCCACGCCAACGTGACCGAAAATGGCGAGTATCGCGCTGCCTGCGCGCAGCTCGGGCTCGTGTTCGTCGCGCCCGACACCAGCCCGCGCGGCGAAGGGGTTCCAACGGCGCCCGACGGCGGCTGGGATCTCGGGCTCGGCGCGGGGTTCTATCTCGATGCGACCGAGGAGCCGTGGTCCGGCCATTACCGCATGTGGACCTATGTCACCGAGGAGCTGCCGGCGCTGATCGAGGCCAAATTCCCGGTCGAGTCGGGGCGGCAGGGGATCATGGGTCATTCCATGGGCGGGCACGGGGCGCTGACCGTCGCCCTGCGCAACCCGGAGCGCTTCCGGTCGGTCTCGGCATTCTCGCCGATCATTGCGCCGAGCCAGGTGCCGTGGGGCCAGAAAGCGCTCGGCAATTATCTCGGCGCCGACCGGCGGGCGTGGCGCAAGCACGATGCCGTCGCGCTGATCGAGGACGGCGCGCGCATCCCCGAGCTGCTGGTCGATGTCGGCGATTCCGACCCGTTCCTCGAGCAGGAGCTTCGCCCCGAGCTGCTCGAAGAGGCGTGCCAATCCGCCGGTATCGAGCTCCAGCTGAATCGCCGCCCGGGCTACGACCACAGCTATTATTTCATCTCGACCTTCATGGCCGATCACCTGCGCTGGCACGCCGAGCGGCTGCGCTAAAGCCTAGTGCTGCGCCGCGGCGCCCGACCCGATCCCGGTTTCCGACCGCACGCGCTGCGCGACATAGCCCGAGCGGTCGATCGCCGCCCGGCCGCTCCGGTCGAGCTTCGACACCAGCCAGATCGTCAGAAACGCCAGCGGCATCGAGAAGATGGTCGGCGAGGTGTAGGGGAAGATCGCCTGCTCGAACCCGAACGCCGCCACCATCACGCCCGGCGACAGCATCGTCAGCACCAGCGCGACCAGCACTCCGATCGTTCCGCCCCACACGATCCCGCGCGTCGTGCAGCCGCTCCACAGGATCGACAGCAAAAGCACCGGGAAATTGCCGGACGCGGCAAGAGCGAAGGCCAGGCTGACCATGAACGCGACGTTTTGCGCCTCGAACACGATGCCCAGCAGGATCGCCACCGCCGCAAGCACCAGCACGGTGTAGCGCGACACGCGCAGCTCCTCGTCCGAGCCCGCCTCGCCCTTGCGCATCACCGACGCGTAGATGTCGTGGCTGACTGCCGACGCGCCGGCGAGCGTGAGTCCGGCGACGACCGCCAGGATCGTCGCGAACGCCACGGCCGACACGAAGCCCAGGAACAGGTCCCCGCCGATCGCATTGGCAAGGTGGATCGCCGCCATGTTGCCGCCGCCGCGCAAGCCGCCGGCCGGGTCGGCAAAGGCCGGGTTGGTTGCGACCATCACGATCGCCCCGAAGCCGATGATGAAGGTCAGCAGATAAAAATAGCCGATCCAGCCGGTCGCCCACAGTACCGACTTGCGCGCCGCCTTCGCGTCCGGGACGGTGATGAAGCGCATCAATATGTGCGGCAGGCCGGCGGTCCCGAAGATCAGCGCCATCCCGAATGAGATCGCGGAAATGGGGTCCTTGATGAAATTTCCGGGGGCCATGATCGACTGGCCGCGCGCCGCGGCGTCGCCCGCCGGAGCGCCCTCCCCGGCTGCAAGCCCGGTCTTCACCTCGACCGCCTTGGCGAACAAAGCGTCGGGCGAAAAGTTGAAGCTGGCGAGAACCGCGATCGCCATCACCGTCGCGCAGCCGAGCAGAAGCACCGCCTTGATGATCTGCACCCAGGTGGTCGCGATCATCCCGCCGAACATCACGTAGAGCGTCATCAGAACGCCGACGATCACCACCGCGAACTCGTACGGCAGGCCGAACAGCAATTTGATCAGCTGCCCGGCGCCGACCATTTGCGCGATCAGATAGAACAGCACGACCGACATCGTGCTGAATGCCGCGAACAGCCGCACCGGAGTCTGCGCAAAGCGGAACGAGGCGACGTCGGCGAAGGTGTAGCGGCCGAGGTTGCGGAACCGCTCGGCAAGCAGGAACAGGATGATCGGCCAGCCGACCAGGAAGCCGGTCGAGTAGATCAGCCCGTCATAGCCGTCGGCGAAGATCTGCGCCGAAATGCCGAGGAACGAGGCGGCCGACATATAGTCGCCGGCGATCGCAAGCCCGTTCTGGAAGCCGGTGATTCCGCCGCCGGCGGCGTAGAAGTCGGACGTGGTGTGGGTCCGGCTTGCCGCCCAGCGGGTGATTCCAAGAGTGACCACGACGAACGCGGCGAACACCAGCACCGCCGGCCAGTTGGTCGCCTGCGCCGCGGCCGCGGCAAGCCGGGTGTGCGCGAGCGCTGCGGCCGGGAGCACCACCGCGATCAGAAGCACCGCGATTCGTGGCGCCAGCGATCCGTTCAACGCTCCGACTCCTCGACCACCTCGGCGATCAGCGGGTCGAACCGGCTGTTCGCCCGATGCACGTAGATTCCGGTGAGCAGGATGCCGGACAGGATGACGCCGATCCCGATCGGGATTCCGATGGTCGTGGTCCCGCCGCCGATCCGCCGCCCGAGCAGCTCGGGAGCAAAGGCGATCAGCAGCATGTAGCCGAAGAAGATCACCAGCATGATGATCGTCAGCGTCCAGGAGAACCGCGACCGCTCGCGCACCAGCTGCTGATAGCGCGGGTTGTTCGCGACCTCGAGCAGCGGGTCCGGTTCGCTCGTCGGCTGCTGCGGATCCTGAGCGGCCATGGCGGCACAAGCCCCGAGCCTCGCTTCAGGTTCCTTCATGTTGATGCGCGCTGTCACCAAGACCTGCGCCATGCCGCCGGCATGGCTGGTCCTGGTGACCCCAACGGGAATCGAACCCGTGTTTTCGCCGTGAAAGGGCGACGTCCTGGACCGCTAGACGATGGGGCCGGAAAGGCCGGAGCCGGTTAGGCGAGCGACCCGGAGGGGTCAAGCAAGCGCTCAGGCTTCTGCGGCATCCTCGAGGTGCATCTCGGCCGCGTTGCCGCCGTGATATTCGTCGCGCTTGATCGTCCCGGCGAGCCACCAGCGCCGGTCGCCGGGTGACGCGAGCAGCGCCTGGCCGAGCTCGGTCGCGGCGCTTCGGAAGGCGATCCATTTGAAGCTCTTGCCGTCGTCGCCGCAGGCCAGCCCGCGGACATGGTTGTCGCCGACGATCCCGGTCTTGAGCAGCCGCGCCGGTCCCGCCGCGACCCGCGGCGCGGGCCAGCCGGCGCCGTAAGGGCCGGCCGCGTCGAGCGCGTCGCACAGGGCC
>NZ_JACCSU010000055.1 GCF_013812825.1 Sphingomonas sp.
GAGCCCAGCGCCGGCCAGCTCGACGCCCGCCGGCGCTTCGACGCCGCCGTCGCCAGTGCCGGGCCGGGGCTGTCCGACATACTGTGGCGGGTGGTCTGCGCCGGCGAGGGGATGCGCGACGCCGAGACGGCGCTCGGCTGGCCCGCCCGCGCCGGCAAGCTGGTGCTGACGCTCGCCCTCGACCGACTCGCCCTCTACTATCGGATCGGCTAGCGGTCGCCTTGCCGGCCGGTCGAGCCGCGCTGGCCGGTCTTGCGGCTGCGCGAACCCATGTCGGTGGTCTTCTGGCCGGCGCCGGTCGTCCTGGACGTCCGCTTTTTCTCGTCATCGCGAAGCGTCGGATCGCGGACATTGTTGCGGCTTTCGTCCTTGCCGCTGTTGCTGCGCATCGTCTCGTCTCCCATGATGGCCTGCGACGATAAACGGGCGGCGCTCGGCAATGCTCCGCCGCCCTCGCATGGGAGGCAAAGGCTGATGATTCTCTACGGTTCTTCGCTGTCGCCGTTCGTTCGGAAGGTGCTCGCGTTCGCGGCCGAAAAGGGCATCGAGCTCGATGTCCAGCCGGTCGGTCCCGGCGACCCCAACCCGGATTTCCGGGCAGCGAGCCCGTTCGTCAAAATGCCGGCCTTCGCCGACGGCGACTTTCGGCTCGCCGATTCGAGCGCGATCATCCACTACTTCGAGGCCAAGCACCCCGAACCGGCGCTGATCCCCGCCGACCCGCAGCTTCGCGGCCGGACCATCTGGTTCGACGAGTTCGCCGACACGATCCTTGCCAGCTGCGGGGCGAAGATGTTCTTCAACCGGGTCGTCGCGCCGCGCTTCCTCAACCGGCCTGGCGACGAAGCGGCCGCCGAGGCCGCCGAGCGCGACGAGCTGCCGCGAATCCTCGACTATCTCGAGACGGTCGTTCCGGACGGTGACGGTTATCTGGTCGGGGACGGCTTGACGCTGGCCGACATCGCGGTCGCGAGCCCGTTCGTGAACCTCGGGCACCTCGGCTGCGACCTCGACCGAGCGCGTCACGTGCGCACCTGCGCCTATGTCGAGCGGATCCTCGCCCGACCGAGCTTTGCCCGGTGGATCGACCGCGAAGCCGCTTTCCTCGCCCGAACGGCCGCATAAAAAACGCCGCGCCCCCGAAGGAGCGCGGCGCTTTTGGCGAGTGCCGATCGGGCTAGATGTTGCCCGAGCCGCCCTCGATGTCGGAGTCGCGGTTGCGCTGCTGGCCGGTCTCGATGTCCTCGTCACCCGTGGACCCTGGGCCTTCGGTCGCGCCCTGACCCTGGCTGGCGAAGTCCGAGCCGCCGCTCGAGCCTTCCTCCTGCAGGTAATCGTCGGAACCGGTGCCCTGCGAGCCGACGAAGCCGCCGCCCTCGGTGCCACCGCCTGCGCCGCCGCTCGCACCGCCGCCGCCGCCGCCGCCGAAGCCGCCGCTCTGGCCGCTCGATCCGCCGCCACCGCCAAAGCCCTGCTCACCGCTCAAAGTGTCGGTGTCGCCGCCAAGGTCGGTCTGGCCGCTCGAGCTGGCGCCGCCTGAACTCTCCTTGCCGCCCTGTCCGATGCCGGCGGAACCGAGATCGCTTTGACCGGTGTTCGAGCCGATCCCGCTTGTCCCGGAGCCGGCCTGGCCGCCGAAGCTGTCGTCGCCGCCGGTCTGACCACTCGGGTCCTGCTGATTGCCGGAGCCGCTTTGGCCCTGCTGGCCGAATTCGCCCTGCTGACCTTGCTGACCGAGCGGCTGCCGACCCTTTTGGCCGGTCTTGCCCTGCTCACCGAATTGCTCGTCGTCTTTTTCGTTCGCCATTGCCGATACTCCTCGCGTCAGCCCCTCATGCTCTGTGCCCGAAAAACCCCAACCGGGCCCGAACCGTTCCGCCGTCGAACCGGTGGATGCGACGAACCGAAGGCATTGAAACAGTGAACGAACCTCGGCTGTGGAAGAATCGGCGGCAAACGCGGCGAAGCGGTGTTTCCCGTTCTGCACGAGCTGCGACGAATGGAGTGGCGCCGGCTGCTCGGCGAACCAGTGAATTGGCCGAGGCTTAGCCCTGCTTTTCGCTGTCGTCAGTGGGAGCATCGGCCGCCGCGTCGGCCCCCGGGTCGGCGTCGTTGCCGGAGTCGGCGTCGTCGCCGGAGTCGCTGCCGGCATCGCCCGTATCCGCCTCGTCCGTCGCGGCGACCGGAGTCAGCTCCTCGGGCGGCGGGGCGGCGTCGCGCTCGAACATCTGCGCCATCACGTCGATGCCCTGGAGCTGCAGGTCGGCTTCCTCGGGCGAACGGGCGACATTGACCCGGACGGTCACCGCGACCTCGGGGTGCAGCGCGACCTTCACGTCGTGCATGCCGATGCCCTTGATCGGCCGGTCGAGGACGATCTGGCTCTTGGTCACCTTGGCGCCTTCGGCATCGAGCGCCTCGACGATGTCGCGGGCGCTGACCGAGCCGTAGAGCTGGCCGGTGTTGGACGCCTGGCGGATCAGCTGGACGGTCTTGCCTTCGACGTCCTTGGCGGCCTTTTCGGCCTCGACCCGCCGGTCGGCATTGTCGGCCTCGATCTTCTTGCGATTGGTCTCGAACAGCTTGCGGTTGGCCTCGTTGGCCCGGAGCGCCTTCTTGTTGGGGAGCAAATAATTGCGGGCAAAGCCGTTCTTGACGGTGACGACATCGCCGATCGCGCCCAGTTTCTCGACCCGTTCGAGCAGGATGACTTCCATCTGATCCGCTCCTTATTTCACGAGGTAGGGAAGCAGGCCGATGTGGCGGGCGCGCTTGATCGCCTTGGCCAGCTCGCGCT
>NZ_JACCSU010000062.1 GCF_013812825.1 Sphingomonas sp.
GTGCTGGTCGTGCCCGAGCGCACCGGCCGCGAGCGCCCAAGGAGCGGCGAGCCCGCCGCCTCGCGCCGGTCGGCCGAGGCGCGGCTCGAGGAGGCGCGAGGCCTCGCCGAGGCGATCGGCATAAGGATCGTTGCCCGCCGCTCGTACCGGCTGCGCTCGGTCCGCCCGGCGACGCTGCTTGGCAAGGGCCAGGTCGAGGAGATCGCCGAGCTGGTCCGCGAGCAGGACGCCGGGCTGCTGGTCGTCGATGCCGCACTGACTCCGGTCCAGCAGAAATCGCTCGAGGAAGAGGCCGGCGCCAAGGTCATCGACCGCACCGGGCTGATCCTCGAGATCTTCGGCGAGCGCGCCATGACGTCGGAGGGCCGGCTGCAGGTCGAGCTCGCGCATCTCGACTACCAGGCCGGCCGCTTGGTGCGCAGCTGGACCCACCTCGAGCGACAGCGCGGCGGCTTCGGCTTCCTCGGCGGTCCCGGCGAGACCCAGATCGAGGCCGACCGGCGGCTGATCCGCGAGCGCATGGCGCGGATCCGGCGCGAGCTCGAGCAGGTCAAGCGCACCCGAACGCTCCACCGCGGCCGGCGCCAGCGCGCGCCGTGGCCGGTGGTCGCCCTGGTGGGCTATACCAACGCCGGAAAATCGACGCTTTTCAATCGCCTGACAGGTGAAGCGGTGTTCGCCGAGGACCTTCTGTTCGCGACTCTCGACCCGACCATGCGCGAAATCAAAATCCCGGGCTTCGACAAGGCGATCCTGTCGGACACCGTCGGCTTCGTCTCCGACCTGCCGACCGAGCTGGTCGCGGCGTTCCGGGCGACGCTCGAGGAGGTCGCCTCGGCCGATCTTTTGGTCCACGTGCGCGACATGGCGCACCCCGACCGCGAGGCGCAGCGCGGCGACGT
This sequence comes from Sphingomonas sp., assembly GCF_013812825.1. Taxonomy (GTDB): domain Bacteria; phylum Pseudomonadota; class Alphaproteobacteria; order Sphingomonadales; family Sphingomonadaceae; genus Sphingomicrobium. The sequence continues at coordinate 903 of NZ_JACCSU010000062.1, forward strand.
CGAGGACATCCTGGTCTCGCTGGGCCTAGGCGAGGAGGGGCCGCCGCGGCTCGAGGCGTGGAACAAGCTCGACCTGCTCGGCCCCGACGAGCGCCAGGCGCTGCTCAACGAAGCGGGGCGCCGCGAGGACGTCGTGCCGATCTCGGCGCTCACCGGCTGGGGCCTTCAGGACTTGCAGACACGCATTGGCGAGACGCTTCGCAAGGACGACCAGGTGGTCGAGATTCGCATCCGGGCGATGGACGGGGGCAAGATCGCCTGGCTTCACGCCCGCGGCGAGGTCCTCGACCAGCAAGTCGGCGACGACGGAGCGATCCACATGTCGGTGCGCCTGTCGAGCGACAATTGGGCCCGCTTTCAGGCGCTCGAGCCGGCCTGATCCGCCTTTGCGGCCGCTTTAGCTCTGGCCCACAGCTCCTCCATTTCGTCGAGCGGAAGGGCGCTGAAACCCGGCGTCTTCTCGATTGCCCGGAACCGTGCCTCGAACTTTCGGTTGGCTTTGCGCAAAGCCTCTTCGGCGTCGATGTTGAGATGCCGTGCGAGGTTGACCAGAGCAAACAGCAGGTCGCCCAGCTCCTCTTCGCGGGCGCCGGGATCGCTCTCGGCGTCCAGTTCGGCGAGTTCCTCGTCGATCTTGGCCCGCGGTCCGGCGGCATCGGGCCAGTCGAAGCCGGTCCGAGCCGCCCGGCGCTGCAGCTTCTGCGCCCGCTCGAGCGCCGGCAGCGCCTGCGCGACCCCGGCCAGGGCGCTCTCGTCGGGTTTGTGCTGGCGCTCGGACGCCTTGATCGCCTCCCAGCCGGGAGTCTCGGCCGCTCCGCCGAACAGGTGCGGATGGCGCCGCTCGAGCTTGTCGCAGATCGCCCCGAGCACGTCGTCCAAGCCAAAATGCCCGGCTTCCTCCGCCATTTGCGAGTGGAACACGACCTGAAGCTGCAGGTCGCCCAACTCGTCGGCAAGCGCTTCCATGTCGCCGCGGGCGATCGCGTCGGCGACCTCATAGGCTTCCTCGATGGTGTAGGGGGCAATGGTCGCGAAGCTTTGCCTGCGGTCCCATTCGCAGCCGCTGACCGGATCGCGCAGCCGGCGCATGATCGCCACAAGCCGCTCCAGAGTCATCGGCTAAGCCTTTGAGGGCGCAGATGAAATTCGGCTCGAGGCCAGCCCTCCCGCGGCTTTGCCGAAAGTCTGATAATATGTATTATGTAAAATTCAGGAGACATCAGGGGACCAGAACCAGCCATCGGCCCTCGACCCCCCACCGCCGCAGCGACGACAGGAAATTCATCCCCAGCACGTTGAGTTCGGCATTGTCGGCGACGTGCATGCCGATGTCGCGCCGCTCGATCGGCCCGATGGCCAGGCGCTCGGCCCGCCCGCTCGATACCCGGATCAGGCCGTTGCCGGTGCGGACGATCTGGTCGGGCCGGGCGCTGACCTGGACTCTGGCCTGCTCGGCGGTGTCGCGTCCGATGGTCGTCATCGTCGCTCCGCTGTCGACCAGGAACTTGACTGGGACGCCGTTCAATTCGCCGCTGATCCAGAAATGGCCGTCGATCGCCATCGGGATCCGGATTTCCTGCCCCTGGGCCACCGGCTCGCCGGTAGCTTCGGCGCGCAACCGCTGGAGAACCCAGCCGAAATCGTCCCGGAATGTGAACAGAACGAAGCCCGCGGCGAAGATCGCGATCCAGGCGAGCGCCATGGTCAGCAGCTTCGCGGCCGGCTCGCGCCGAGTGATCAGCGCGCCCACGACGAGCATCATCGCCATCAGGATGTAGACTCCGCCGAACATCAAATCGTTGGTCATCACGCCTCAATCGTCCTCAAAGGGCAACTTCCAGCCCGTCGTGCGCCGGCGCCGCCCAATCGGGCAGCTCGCTCACCAGGGTCGCATAATCGAGGCTGTTGCCCATGTGGGTCAGATAGACCTGGCCGACGTTGAGGTCGCGAGCCCAGCCGAGCACCGCATCGAGACAGGCGTGGGTCGGGTGCGGCCGGCGCATCAGGCAGTCGCAGATCCACACGTCCGTGCCTTGGTAAAGATTAGCCATTTCATCGGTTAGATCATTGAAATCTATAGAATAAACGAACGAGCGGTCGCCTTCCTCGATGCGCATGCCGAGCGATGTAATGCCGCCGTGCGGCTGATCAACGAAGCGCAGCACCGCGTCGCCCCACTCCAGTTCCTGGTCGAGCGCCACCGGCTCGACCACCGGCGGGTAGATCCCGGCCTGCGCGAACGCATAGGCGAAGCGGACCTGGAGCCGCTCGAGGTCGTGCCGGCGCGCGTGCAGCGGCACCGGCCGGCCCAGGACCTGCGCCAGCGGCCGCAAATCGTCGATTCCGTGGCAATGGTCGGCGTGGTCATGGGTGACGATCAGGGCGTCGATCCGGCCGACTCCGCCGTCGAGCAGCTGCTGGCGAAGGTCGGGCCCGCAATCGACCAGCAAGGACTCGCCGGCGCTGTCGAGCAGCACCGACGAGCGTGTCCGCCGATTGCGCGGCTCGTCCGGATCGCACTGGCCCCACTGGTTGCCGATCTTCGGCACTCCGGTCGAGGTGCCGCACCCGAGGATCCGGATTTTCACTCTGCCCGCTTCTCGGCAGCCCGGCCGAACAGCCGGAAGAAATTGCCGGTCGTCGCCTCGGCGAGCTCGCCGGGCTCCTCGCCCCGCAGCTCGGCGAGGAACGCGGCGGTGTCGGCGACGAACGCCGGCTCGCAGGGCCGGCCGCGGTGCGGGACCGGGGCGAGGAACGGCGAATCGGTCTCGACCAGCAGCCGGTCGAGCGGGATCTGCCTGGCGGTGTCCTGCAGGTCGCGGGCGTTCTTGAAAGTGACGATCCCGCTCATCGACACGTAGAATCCGAAATCGAGCGCCTTTCGGGCGAACTCGAGGCTGCCGGTGAAGCAGTGCAGCACTCCGCTGACTCCGCCCTTGCCGGTCGCCGCGCCAAGGATCTCGGCGGTGTCCTGCTCGGCGTCGCGGGTGTGGACGATGAGCGGCAGGCCGGTCGCCCGAGCCGCCTCGATATGCGCTTCGAACCGCTCGCGCTGGGCCGGGCGAGCGCTGTTGTCGTAATGATAGTCGAGCCCGCACTCGCCGATCGCGACCACCTTGGCGTGGTGCGACCCTTCGACCAGCGCCGCGGCGCCGAGGTCCGGGTGGGCGTCGGCCTCGTGCGGGTGGACCCCGACGCTCGCCCAGACGTCACCGTGGCGCTCGGCGGTGGCGAGGATGTCCCCCCACTCCGATTGCCGGGTCGCGATGTTGAGGAAACCCGCCACTCCCCTCGCCCGAGCGCTGTCAAGCGCTTCGGCCTGCCGCTCGACGAGGCCCGGGTAATTGAGGTGGCAGTGGCTGTCGATCAGCCTCATGAGACGTCCGTCACTGGCGCCTCGTCGAGCTCGAGGCGCGGGAAGATCGGCTGGGGCTGGGCGATCGGTCCGTCGGTGCGGACGAAATCGACCAGCTTGCGCGCCGAATCCGGAATCACCGGCTCGACCGCCTCGGCGAGCAGCAAGATCGCCTCGACCAGCGTGCCCAGAACTTCCGCCATCCGCCCCGGATCGCTCTTGCGCAGCGCCCAGGGCGCGGCGGCGTCGACATAGGCGTTGCAGGCGAACACCGCCCCCATCCACGCTTCGAGACCCGAAGCGAACGCAAAGCGCCCGAACTCGGCCGGCACATCCTGCTCGCAGGATCGGCGCACCAGATCGAGCAGCGCGACGTCCTCGGCAGCTTTGCCCGCCGTCGGAACCACCCCGTCCAAATTCTTGAAAACCATCGACAAGGTGCGCTGCGCCAGATTGCCGAAGCTGTTGGCGAGCTCGGCGTTGACCCGGTTGACGACCGCTTCCGGGCTATAGCTTCCGTCCTGCCCGAACGGCACCTCGCGCAGCAGGAAATAGCGCAGTGCGTCAACTCCGAACCGCTCCGCCAGAGCGAACGGGTCGACGACGTTGCCGATGCTCTTCGACATCTTCTCGCCGCTGCTCAGCAGAAAGCCGTGGCCGTAGACCATTTTCGGCAGCTCGATCCCCGCCGACATCAGGAAGGCGGGCCAATAGACAGCGTGGAAGCGCACGACATCCTTGCCGATCAGGTGGACGTCGGCCGGCCAGTAGCGCTCGAACAGCTCGGTCTCGTCGGGATAGCCCAGGCCGGTGATGTAATTGGTCAGAGCGTCGAGCCACACGTACATCACGTGGCCGGGGCTGCCCGGCGCCGGCACCCCCCAGTCAAAGCTGGTGCGCGAGATCGACAGGTCGGAAAGGCCGCCCTCGACAAAGCGCAGCACCTCGTTGCGGCGGCTTTCGGGCCGGATGAACCGCGGATTGGCGGCGTAATGGTCGAGCAGCTTTTGCTGATAGGCCGACAGCTTGAAGAACCAGCTTTCCTCGGCGGTCCATTCGACCGGCGAGCCCTGCGGCGAGAGTTTCTCGTCGCCCTGCCCGGCGCTGAGCTCGCTCTCGTCGTAAAAAGCCTCGTCGCGCACCGAATACCAGCCTTCGTAGCGGCCGAGGTACAGGTCTCCCCGCTCCTCCATCGCCGTCCAGATCGCCTGGCTGGCGCGGTGATGGTCGGGTTCGGAAGTGCGGATGAAGCGGTCGTAGCTGACGTTAAGGACGTCGCACATCTCCTGGAAGATGGACGACATTTTCTGCGCATATTCGCGCGGCTCCTGACTTTCCGAGCGCGCCGCCTGGGCCATCTTCAAGCCATGCTCGTCGGTGCCGGTCTGGAAGCGCACGTCGCGGCCCTGCGAGCGCTGGAAGCGGGCGATGACATCACCGGCGATCGCCTCGTAAGCGTGGCCGATGTGCGGCGGGCCGTTGGGGTAACTGATCGCGGTCGTGATGTAGAAGGGGTCCGCCATTGCGAAGGCGGCCCTACCCGCCCCCGAACGACCCTTCAAGGAACCTGGCCTTCAAGGAACAGGCCGCGGCGCGACCGAAGCCAGTATCCCGCCCAACTGGAACACCGTCGACGCGGGGTCGAGCGAAACGCGCGGTGCGAGCACAGCGAGCTCTCGGGAGCGCGCATAGGCGTCGAGCGCTCGGCCGAGCTGAGGCCCCTCGAGCCCACGCGCCTGCCGGGCGATCAGCGACGGCACCAGCTCGAGGAACGCCGCGTAGCGCTCGCCGGCGCCTCGGCGGCCGAGCTCGATCGCCAGGTCCGACCGCCGCGCATTGGTCGGGTCGCCCTCGCGCAGGATGCGGGTCGCCGCTTCCTCGAGCTTGGCGAGGTCGAGCGCCGCGAACGCAAGCGCCCGGCCGACCGACCCTCCGGCCCGAGCGACGATCCGCGAGCGCTCCGCTTCCTTGAGCGAGGGCAGCTGGACCTCGAGAAGTGACGTCATGGCGTCATCGGCCAGCGGCCGGAAGTCGAGCCTCCGGCAGCGCGACCGGATGGTCGGCAGAAGCCGCCCCGGAGCGTGGCTGACCAGCAGGAACAGGCAGTTGGCCGGCGGCTCCTCGAGCATCTTGAGGAGCGCGTTGCCGCCTGACGCTTCCAGTTCATCGACGGTATCGATTACCGCGACCCGCCACTCTGACATCGCAGGACTCATCTCGAACAGTTCAGCGAGCCCCCGTATTTGGTCGACAAGGATGTTCTTGAAGAGGACGCCCGGCTTTTTCGGGTTTTCGATTCGCTCGAGCCAGCGCATGTCGGGATGGCTGCCGGCCGCGACCAGCTTGGCGATCGGATGCTCCTCGGGCGTCTCGAGCCCCGGCAGCTCGACGAGCGGTCCGGCGGCATCGGCGAGCACGCGAGTCGCCGCAAGGCGCGCGAAATGCGCCTTTCCCACGCCGCGCGGCCCGGCGAGCAGCCAAGCATGGTGGAGCGTCCCTGCAGCCCGAGCGCCTTTGAACTGCGCGACCGCCTTTTCGTGGCCGGCGATCATGGCAGCAGGTCCGCGATTTCGCCCAGCAGGCGCTCGGTCACTTCTCCCGGCTCCCCCGAGGCGTCGACGATGCGCACTCGTGCCGCTTCCTCGGCGGCGATCTGCCGGAAGGCGAGGTCGACCTTTTGATGATAGCCTTCCGGACGGCCGCCGATGCGGTCGCTCTCCTGATTGTCGCGAGCGCGGGCCCGGGCGCCGCCTTCGGCAAGCGCAAGCACCAGCGTGCGGTCGGGAAACCAGTCCTTGATCCCGAAGGCGTTGATCGCCCGAACCGCTTCAGTGCCCAGGCCGCGCGCTCCGCCCTGGTAGGCCAGCGAACTGTCGACGAAGCGGTCGGACAGGACCCACTTTCCAGCTTCGATCGCCGGGCGGATCACCTTGTCGACATGGTCGGCTCGAGCGGCCGCGAACAATAGCGCCTCGGCCTGCGCTCCCCAGCGGTCCTCGTCGCCGGTCAGCAGGAGCTCGCGGATCTTCTCGGCGCCTTCGCTTCCGCCCGGCTCGCGGGTTTCGACCACCTCGAGGCCGCGCTCGCGCAGCGCCGCTGCGAGCGCCCGGACCTGCGTCGACTTGCCGACCCCTTCCCCGCCTTCGAGGCTGATGAAGCGCCCCCTTGCCGCCACTCCGGCGCTCACGCCATCCCGACGAGCTGCTTGAAGCCGAGCCACATGCGGCCGAAGAAACCCGCCTCGTCGATCTCCTCGCCGGCGACCAGCGGCACCGATTGCGGCGGCGTGTCGCCGGTCAGGATGACCAGGTCGGCGACATGCTGGCCCTTGGCGATCGGCGCCTTGACCGGCCCCTGATAGCGGATCTTGAGCTTCGTCTGGCTGCTCGCCAGGCCGGCCGGAATCGTGACCGCCAGATTGCGCGGGGCGACCAGGTCGAGCTCGCTGTCGTCGCCAAGCTGGACCCGGGCGGTCCCGACCTTCGCTCCTGCCGGGTACAAGGGCTTGGCGGTCCAGGCGTTGAAGCCCCAGCTCATCAGCCGGACCGATTCCTCGACTCGCTGATTCCAGCTCGACAGCCTCGAGACGACCATCACCAGCCGCCGACCGTTTTGCTCGGCCGACCCGGTGAAACCGTAGCCGGCTTCGTCGGTGTGCCCGGTCTTGAGCCCGTCGGCACCCGGGATTTTCCCGAGAATCGGGTTGCGGTTGCCCTGGGTGATCGCCTGCCCCGACCCCAGGGTCTTGCCCCAGGTGAAGCTCGGCTGGCCGTAGAATTGCTTGTAGAGCTTGGGATGGCGCTCGATGGACGCTCGCGCCAGCGTCGCCAGGTCGCGGGCGGTGACGTAGGTGCGTCCCTCGTCGGGCCATCCGGTGGTGTTGCCGAACCGGCTGTTGGTCATTCCAAGCTTCTGCGCGAGCATGTTCATCTGGCCGACATAGGCCTGCTCGGTTCCGGCCACGCACTCGGCGAGAACGACCGATGCATCGTTGCCCGACAATGTGACGATGCCGTGGAGCAGGTTCCGGACGCTGACCTGCTCATTGACCGACAGGAACATGGTCGAGCCGGCCGAATGCCACTGCCGCCAGGTTTCGGGCCGAACGGTGCACATCTTCTCGATCGGCAGCCGGCCGCTGTCGATCAGCTCGAACGCCAGCTCGGTGGTCATCATCTTGGCCATCGACGCCGGCGGGAAGCGCTGGTCGGCGTTCTTGGCGAGCAGCTCGGCCCCCGACGAAAGGTCCAGAAGATAGGCGACCGGGGCGGCGGTCTCATACGGCGGCGCCTTGGCGGGCGCGGCGGTGGCGAGCGCGAAAGCGGCGGTTGCGGCGAACAGCAATGGACGAGTCATGGGCCCCGTCTATCGCCCGAAGCTAGGTTGCGCGAGGGCCTTCAGCGCCTGGCGATCGCATCCGCCAGCAGCCCGACCGAAAGCGCATAATAATTGGAGCAATTATAGTCGAGGATTGCCCGGTAGTTGGCGGTCAGCAGATAGGCCCGCGCTCCCGGCCCGTCCGGCTCGAGCAGCGTCGCCATTTCGTTTTCGGCGAGTGTCCGACCGAGCGGCACCACTCCAAGCGCGCGCCACTCGCGCATCGACAGCCAGCGGCTGTGGCGCTTGTGCACGGTGGCGCAGCGCGGCGCATTGAGAGTGCTTCGAATCGCATAACGGTTGATGGTCTGGGGCACATGCGCCGCGATTCCCCACGGCACTCCAGGCTTCCACCCCGCATCGCGCAGATAATTGGCGATCGACGCCAATCCGTCGACCTCGTTCGACCAGATGTTGGCATAGCCGTCGCCGTCGCCGTCGACCCGCAGACGCAGAGCGGCGGTCGGCATGAACTGGGGATAGCCGGTGGCTCCGGCATAGCTGCCTCGGAGGCGGGCGCGCGATACGCCGTTGTCGAGGAGCTTCAGCGCCGCCAGGAACTCGGTCTCGAACATCTGCCGCCGGCGCCCTTCGTAGGCGAGGCTCGCGAGGGCTTCGAGAAGGTCGAAGCTGCCGGTGATCGAGCCGTAGCTGGTCTCATGGCCGTAGATTGCCATCAGCACCGCCGGGTCGACGCCGTAGCGGTTCTGGATCTGGTAGAGATGCGGCCAGTGCTGCGAATAACGGCTCTGCCCGCGCGAGATCAGCACCGGGGTGACGTGCCGCTGCCGATAAGGAGCGAAAGGCGCCATGAAGTTGGATGTCCGCGGGCGCGGCTGCTGCGCCCGGTCGAGCTCGATCGCCCGGTAGTTGAGCTGCAGGTACGGGACGGTCGCCTGGATGGTTGCCTCGCGCACGCCCTCGCGTCGCGCCTTGCCGATCAGATACTGCTTGTAGGCGGCAAAGCCGGTCGGAGCGGCATAGGTCTGGGTCGGGTAAACCGTCTGCGACGCAGGCGTCAGGACCACCGGGCGCGCGGGCGCCGGCTGGGCCTGGGCAAGCTGCGGCGCCGGACGCATCGCCCGCGGATCGACCTGCGCGCTGGCGGGGCCGAAGGCCACGGCTGCAAGCCCCACCAATGTCCAGCCGCACAATGAACGCAACTCCGGCCTCCGTCCTTGCCAAATCCTAGACAAATCAACCCATCGCGCGCCAGTCGGGTTCACCGTGCGCCTGGCACGGCCCGCCCCTTGCGCGGCACGCAACAGGCACGATACGGGCCAACAGCTGAACGAAGCATGGGTGGCCGACGGCCGCCGATGGAGAGGTGGCCGAGTGGTTTAAGCGCGCGGCGACTGCTCTGCCGGGGGCAGAGCACAAAGCCGTGCGGTCTTGAAAACCGAGCCGAAGGCTTTTCTTACGCCATCGTGGTTGTATTCCCGCCGGGGCTGGAGAGGTGGCCGAGTGGTTTAAGGCAGCGGTCTTGAAAACCGCCGTGGGTGCAAGCCCACCGTGGGTTCGAATCCCACCCTCTCCGCCAGCAACTCAATTCCGATGAGCCGCGATTAACGCCTATTGAGGCGTTAAAATCGAGACCGTTCAAACGGATAGGTTGGACTTAACGGTCCCGATGGGTTCGGTTGGGTTCGAGAAATCTGTTTACGTTTTTGTCCGAATCAGGGAAATATCAGGGATGGCTCCCGACCCATTGAGGAGCTAGGAGACTGATATGCGCCTGACGAAGAAAGACATTGAGCGCGCCAACAAGCGGCGGCGATACAGCGACGGGCGCGGCCTGTTCCTGTCAGTGAGCGCCAACGGGCGCAAGACATGGTCGTTCTGCTACCGCTTCCCTGATCCGAGCCGCGACACGGTGGTGAATGGCAAGCCGAAGAAAGGCTATCGGGAGCGCGAGATAAGCCTGGGGTCGATCGACTTCATGCCGATCGACGATGCCCGCGACCGAGCGGTCGAGCTTCGCCGTTTGGTCAGGCAGGGCACCGATCCAATGGAAGAGCGCGACCGCGACACCCGGCATGTGATTCGTCAGCGCCGCGATGGATCCACGTTCCAGCAAGTGGCCGAACGCTACATCGATATGAAAAAGGCGGAATGGGACGCGGGCGGCAAAAGTGAACAGTCGTGGCGCGGCTCCCTCTCGAAGCACGTCTATCCGGTGATTGGCGACACTCCTGTGGAGCGCATCGACCGGGCCGACATCATCGATCTCCTCATGCCGATCTGGACGAAGGTGCCCGTGACGGCCACGCGCCTCCTACCGCGCCTCGACCTGATCTTTGAGTATGCCGCCAGCGAAGGCCTGAGGACTGGGAACAATCCGGCTGACCGCGACAGTCTCCGCAAGTCCCTCCCGAAGGCGAGCAAGGTCCACAAGCCGAAGCGCCACAAGGCGATGACGTATGACGAAGTGCCGGAGTTCGTCGCCGCGTTGCGGAAGCGCGACGGCGTGGCGCCGAAGGCTCTTGAGTTCCTGATTCTCACGGCGCTCCGGACCTCTGAGGTCATCGGTGCAACTTGGGAGGAGTTTGACGAGGCGGGCGTCTGGACGATCCCGGCGCATCGCATGAAGATCAAGCGCACCGGCACCGGGGAAGAGCGCATGGCCCACCGCGTGCCTCTGTCAAAGAGGGCGCTGGCGATCCTCGACACCCTCCCCCGCGAGGACGGCAACCCACATGTCTTCATCTCGCGCACAAAGGGCGGAAGCGGCTTGAGCAATATGGCGATGCTCGATCTGCTGAAGAATGACATGGGCTATGCCGGCAAGGCGACCGTGCACGGCTTCCGCTCCGCGTTCCGCACGTGGGCGGCGGAGGCGACCAGCTACCCAGATCAGTTGGCCGAGTTCGCGTTGGCCCACTATGATGACGACGACACCGTTGCGGCCTACCGACGCACTGACCTGTTCGAGAAGCGCAAGCCGCTCATGGCGGATTGGGCCGCGTTCGTGGAGAGCAAGGCGAGCGCATGACTGGCAGCGAAATCGCATGGCCGCCGCGCGATGCTGAAGAGAAGGAGCGTCTGATCTGCTTCATTCTCGATGAGCTGGAACGCATCGACGTGACTCAGCCGACTGTCTCCGAAGGGACCAGCTTGTTCATGCGGCTAATCGACGCTTGGGAACGCCGGGACGCTCGACAAGCCCCCGCCGCACCGGCCCGCAAGCGGGGGAGACCTCCTACCGATCCGCTTGATCGCCTTCCTGGCATTGCCGAGTTCATAGCGGTCGATGCCGAGCGTGTCCGTGGCCTATTCCGCAAGCATTGGGGCAAGAGCAACTACACGCATCCGCTGATCCCCAGCGTTCCCGAAATTGTCATTCGTCGGTGGCAGGAAACGGCGCAGGAACATGGGCTAGTGCTTACACTTGAAATTGTCACTCGGCTGGCGAAGCGCAACAAGTCCAAACAGCGGCGGCTCGTGGATCGCTGACCGCCGCTCGATTTTTGGGCGCAATCTCCTTGCTTCCGTTTGGAGCCGATTGGTCCCTTTAGGTTCCCCGTCACAGACGGAGGATACCAATGACCACGAGTAACAAACCCCCTCCCATCGTCATTCGACCGCGCGACTGGATGCGCGAGCTTGGCGTCGGGAAGCACGGCCTCGCCATTCTCATCCGGGAGCACGGCCACCCCAAGCCCTTCCCGCTCGGCAAGCGAAGCAGCGGCTTCGATCGGGCAGAGTGCGAAGCGTGGCTTGAGAGCCGCAAAGCGCAACGCCAGCAAGTCGCCGCATAATGGTCGAGGAACCGCCGCCGTATCGCGGCCCGTTCGTCGTGATCGAGCCGGAGCCGCGCGGGCGCTACCGCGTGTCGATCGATCCGCTCACCGGGTTGGACCTCTCACGCACCTTCGCCACGAAAGACGAGGGGTGGTCCTATGCCCGCGATCTTTGGTCCATCTTCCGACTGCCGCTTCGCGACCTGACCGATAGCAACACGGCGCGCGAGCCGATCACCGGCTTCCGAAAATAATCGTGTTCGCTCTGAATCGCTCGCCGACGAAAAAAGTCGGAAGAAGGAGATGACCTAATGTTGATGACACTCGCGAAGGCTTGCGAAGGCATCGCGGCCTATGACCTGAAAAAGCTCAGTGACGACCGCACGATCCTCCGGCGCGAAACTGGCGAGGATTTCATCACGCCGCCCGAACTTGGACGGCTCAACCTCGACCTCGACGATGCCGCCGCCGTATGCGGATATGCCGACCTGAGGCGCGCCGGTTATCCGGTAAAGCTCGCCGGGACCATTATGAGCCGCGTCCGCACCGCGATGCGCGAATATCCGGAAGCCGATCAGCTCACCACAGTCCTGCTCGACAACGGCTTCACCTTCACCCTACCGTCGGCTTCGCTCGACCTCGCATCCGGGTTCAACTCGGGGCGCTATGTCGTCGCCGCCACTCTCATTGATGTCCGCAACGTCCGCGAGCGCGTCCAGCGGGTAATTGAGGCTTATGAGCCGGGGATCGGGGTCGAAGATGCCGCCTGATAAGCAAGCGCCCGCCTCCGGGGAAGAGGCGAGCGCAGCGCTAGAAAGGGGTGCCATGAACAACCCGGAGGCGAGCGATCGCCCTGAGGCGGTTCAAAGACAACAAGACATTCATCGACTGCTGGCGACGATCGGCGGGCCGGTCCAGTTCGTGTCGATCGTTCCGCGCGGCAATGGCGACGGCCCGGTATGGGTTGCGACCTTCGAGCTAGGCGATCCGGCAGCCGTAGCATGGGTTGCGCGCAACGATGCCGAAGGCCGCGCATCCTACTATTCGCTGAGCATAGTTCGCGACGGCCTCAACAAGAAGGCGACTAAGGCAGACATTGTCGCCGCGCGCGGGCTGTTCGTGGACATCGACCCGCCGAAGAACGGCGCGGCTTTTGACAAGGCTTCGGCGCTCGAAAACCTGCGCAGCTTACCGATGCCGCCGAGCTTCATCGTGGACAGCGGCGGCGGGCTTCAACCGATATGGCTGTTTGACACGCCAGAACCGAACCTCACATTGGTAGAAGGGGTCAACCGACGCCTTGCCGAAATGACGGCGGGCGATCACTGCTTCAACATCGACCGGCTGTTGCGCGTCCCCGGATCGCTCAACACTCCCGACGCTAAGAAGGCAGCAGCGGGCCGTGTCCCGGTGCGCGCGAGTTTCGTCGCATGACCGAGCCGCGCTACTCCTTAGCGGCGCTGGCAGAGGCATATCCGCCGCTGGACGCCACAGCCGATCGGCCAGAAGTCGAGATAGGCGACTACACGCTGCTCACCGCCGACGATCTAGGGCTGGGTCCGCACGATCCGATCCGCGTGATGATCGACAGGCCGCAAGGCGACGATCGCTCCAAGGACGCCTATTGGTGCGCGCTCGACATGCTCCGGGCCGGATATTCGGAAGAGCAAATTGTCGGCGTGCTAATGAACCCGGACAACGCCGTGTCCGGCCATGTCCTCGACAACGAACGCCCATTACGGGCCGCCACCCGGTCCCTCGAAGCGGCGAAACGGACGCTGGCCAGAAATGGCCAGGGAGAGCCTGAGGGCCGTGGTGCAGGGTCTAACGCTGGCGAAGCCTCTGGCACCGCTCAGCGGCCAGCGCTGCCACTTCTCGACCCAGCCGAATGGGCGGGGAAGGATGTTCCGCCGCGCGAGTGGTCCATCAACGGCTTGTTCCTCGCCAACTCTCTGGCCGCGCTCACCGGGCCGGGCGCAGCGGGCAAGTCGCTCTTGATGCAGCAGGCGGCAACCGCCGTCGCCGCCGGAGCGCGCTTCCTCGGCATGAACACCGTGCAGGGCAACGCCGCCTACATCACCGCCGAAGACGACACGCGCGAGCTACATGAACGGCAAGTCTCGATCTGCACAACGCTCGGCATCGACCTGACGAACCTAAGCGGACGGCTTCATCTCGCTTCGCTAATCGAGCTGGCCGACAAAGCGCTTGTTCGCGCCGGTCGCAACGATCGGCTGCTGGCGTCCGAACTGTTTGCCGCTCTCCGGCAAGTGATCGAGGACCACGGACTAAAGTTTCTGGCGCTCGACAACGCCGGTCACTTCTATGGCGCCGACGAAAACGTGCGGTCGCATGTCGTCGCGTTCCTCGGGCTGCTCAGCAAGCTGGCGCTCGAAACCGGCTGTTCGATCGTCCTCATCTCGCATCCGAACAAGAGCGGTTCGACCTATTCCGGTGTCACGGCCTGGCAGAACCAAGTGCGGGTGCAGGCTCATCTCCAGAAGCCTGAAAACGAACAGGACTCAAATGTCCGGGAGCTACGGCTTGAGAAGGCGAACTATGCGCCACCGGGTGAGCCTATCCGAATGCTCTGGCACCACGGCGCTTTTACGCTCGAAGATGAGGTGCCCGCCGACGACGCTTCGCGGACCAGCGCCTTGCGGCTCCGACAGAATGAAATCTTCTACGCCTGCCTAGCGGCGGTGACGGCGCGTCAGCAATCGGCGTCGGCGGGCAATAGCTCTCCATATTATGCGCCACGCTTGTTCGCGCCGATGACAGAAGCGCTGGGCATGACCGTGGAGGATTTCGAGCGGACGATGCACCGCTTGCTCAGTGCCGGCGCGATCGAAACCGGGCCGCTTCCGTTCAATCGCCCGAGCAGCCGGAACAAGGCTGAAGGACTGAGGCGCACGGGCCGCAGGCAGGAGGACGATAATGAGCCTCCGATGTGAGCCGATCGGCGCACCTAACCTCGGTTCCGGCGCACCTAGCCTCCGGCGCGAGCGCACCGAACCGAGGGCTAAGTCACTGAAATCACAGCACCTAGCCTCTCCGCAGCTAACCGCACCTAGCCGCACCTTGCCTACCGCTAAGTCACTGAAATTCCAGCACCTAGCCGCAACGCAGCTACCCCTCCCCCTAAAGGGGGAAAGGAAGGCCCGGCTGGAGGCCGTCCTTCCCTTTCTTGTTTTCAACCGAGGAGATCAGTGATGCACATCGTCGCCAAAGAGCCGTTCGATCCGAAGAAGCACCCTGCGGTTGCCCAAGCCGATCAGTCTATCCGGGCTTTCGGGATTGAGTTCCATTCGAGATACGGCGTGCTCGCTGAGTATCGGATGATGATTACAGCCGTCGAGACATGGATGCCTCGCGGGCTGTTCTGGCACATCGAGAAGATATTCTTCGATTCAAAAAGCGGCAGCATGATGGTGACGCTCAAGGAGCGGGACTGTGATCTTGCCGAGCGCGCCCAGCAAATAGCCCACATCCTCAAGCTGCATCTCGGGGACGCCTGCGCCTCTGTGTTCGTCGAGGATCATCTTGAGCAGATCATCGCGGAGGGCCGGGGGGCATGAAAGTTAAAGATGCCACGTCTTCCAGACCGGCGGCGGCCGACGGCTTTAAAACAAAGGTCTCTTTTTGCAACCGAACCGGAGGACATGAACATGGGCGATGACCCGAAGAAGCCGCGCCGTCCGCGCGTGGACAGCACTGCCGGGGTCGCGGCGGCAATTGTCGCGGGTGGCAAGAAGATCACCATTCCCGCAGGCACCCAGTTAGATGCCAAGGAACGGCGGGTCTTTGCGGAGCTTTCAGAAGAGTTCAGCAAGAGCGAATTGACGGCGCACAAGATCAGGCTTCTCGTCATGCTCGCCAAGGACTTGGTTGCGCTCGACCGCGAGCAGTTGACCCTAAGCCACGAAGGCTTCGCTCTGACCAATAGCCACGGCAACCGGGTCTCAAATCCACGCGTGAAAGTCTGCTCCAGCCTGACTAGCCAGATACTCGCAATGCGGCGATCCCTCGGCATCCACACGCGGGCGCAAGAAGGCGGCAGCAATCAGAAAGCGGCCAACCGTCGCGCCCACAACAAGGCCAATGAGGCGAGGCGTGACGGCCACGACGACAACCTGATCGTCTTCCCGCAGCCGAACCGGGAGGATGATGATGACTCATGACGAAGAGGCCTGCTCCGTGCAGGTGATCGAGTTCTGCCGCACTCACTTCCGGAAGCTCGGCGCTGAACAGTTCGCAGCCAAGCTCGGCGCGCGGCCCGAGGACATCGCCATAGCGGCTTGCTACTCGGCGTTTGACTTGGCGGCAGTGCACAAAGGCGATCCCATTGCCGGGATCGAGTTCGCGCGCACAGCTCTGGACGTGATTGAGCGGAGCCTTCTCGCCGGGGAAACAACCCAGTGACCGCGCTCGACAAGCTCCGGGCCGCTCCTCCGGAGGTCCGGGAAGCCGCGCTCGCGCTCATGGACGAGCTCACAGCGCCGATGCATCCGCGCCAAATCGAGAAGGCGTTGTGTCGGGCCGGAATGTCGCGCTCGAAGGCTCGCCCAATCGTCAACGTGCTCAAACATCTCCCGATCGTGGCGATCGGCGCGGGAAAGCCGTGACCACTTGGCCTCGTGCCTTGGTCGGCCCGGTGCGGTGCATGGCGCGCCCTCGCCGCCCGGACGCCGAAGCAGACGCTGTCCGCGAAGCCGCCGCGTTGCTGAGTCCGGACATTCAGCTCCGAAGTGCGAAAGCTGTCAGCCATGCGATTGCTCAACGCGTGGTAGCCGCCATGATTAAGGACATCGAGGCTGATCCGCTCGATCTCGCGTTAGCCGCCATTGAGCGAAATTTGCTCCACTCCCCTATCGAACGGCTTGCCACTTGTCCGGAAGTGAACACCGCCGCTGAGTTTGTGGAACGGCAAGTGGAACGTCTCAGAGCACGGTGCGGACGATATTTGAGTGAGAGTGAGCAAAAGGCTGAAAGGCTGGCACTTATGCATGAAGTGGCCGCCCGTCTGGCGTCGCGTTATGCGCGCCTACTCCGAAGGTGACCTTTTCCCGTCTCTCTTCTCAATCTGGTCAAGCGCGCCTTGAGGGAGATCGCCGTACACAGCATCTATGGCCTTCGGCTGGCTAATCATGATGTCCGCAATTAGGTTCAAGAAGCCGAACAGTTTTTCGGCCGTTTCCCGATTATCGCGGAGGTCCAATTCACCGGGGTGGACCGCATTGTTACCAGTGATCCGGACGATATCGAGTGCCTTCTGAACCCTTGGATCCAGCCCCTTCTTCACTAACGATCCAATGTCTGTGTTTAGGTTCTCACCGGGTTCGCCCAAGAACACACAGAGCTTTTGAAGCGCGAGGCGGAGCAATGCCGCCGCCGCTCTTGGAGATGCATCCAGAACTTGGCCTGCTTCATAGTAGTCCGCCGCTATTTCTTCCGGCAGGTCCGGGTTTGCTGGTGGAGCCTCGCTAGCTCTCGGCCAGATGATGGAATCACCCAACCAGATCGCGACCTTTCCGCAGTTGTAGCATTCAGACACATCAACGTTCGTCAAATCGAGGGACGATCTCTCATGTTTGTCCCCGATAGACGGCAATCCGGATGCCACCCTGTCAATGTACTCATCGAGGCCGTCCGCAATTTCCTCGGAAGGCGTGTCTACCCTGATACTCCGCTTGAACTCCTCTGCATCAGGAAATCTCACGGGCAAGGTGTTGTTCTCTGATTTAAAACTCACCAAGCCGCTGCGCCAATACTGCGTCGTTAGCGCGCCACAATGAGGGCATGAAAAAGCCGTTAGGCTTACTGATGGTGTGACTGTCTTTGCCATTGCCGCAGCATTCCCGCGTAAAGAAAGTTTGTCGAGTGTGCGGAAACTAGTTTTCGGCACAACCGAAGCGCCGATCCTCCGCCTAGACCAATGGAGGATCACATGACAGTTCACTTCCCGCGCGCCCTCGCCCACAGCGGCTTTCGCGTCTTTGCGGAGCAAAAGCCGGAGGAGCTTTTCCGCCAGCTTCGCGACGGCATCAACGAGTTCAAAAGCACGCACAACGAACGCCTCGACAACATCGAAGCGGCGGTCAATGCTCTCGGCGGTAATGCGCTCCCGCTCGGAATCACCGCTTCCTTCGGGAGCGGCGGGCGATCGTGGGGCGATCAGGTTGTCAATTCCGAGGGGCTGACGGCGCTCCGGAATGCGGCAGGCAAGGCTCGCGCTCAGATCGAGCTTACGCCACAGGCCGCGATCACCAGCGTCGGCACGAGCGGAGGCCCGCTGTTCGCTCCCGATCGCGTCGGCGATGTGCCGCTGGCCCGGCGTCGGCTCACCGTCCGCGCCTTGCTCGGCTCCGGCAGGACTGACTCCAACATGGTCGAGTATCCGCGTCAGACGACACGCGACAATCAGGCCGCGACCGTCGCAGAAGGCGCGCTCAAGCCGGAGAGCAACCTCGCTTGGGAACTTAAGCAGGCGAAGGTCGCGACGATCGCTCACTGGGTGGGAGCCTCACGGCAGGCGCTCGACGACGCGGGCCAGCTTCGCACTCTAGTCGATGGCGAGCTTCGCTATGGGCTGGCGCTCAAAGAAGAGTCACAATTGCTACTGGGCGACGGTGTGGGGACTAATGTCCTTGGGCTGATTCCACAGGCGACGGCTTATGACGCGACGGGGCAGGCGGCGGGTGCCAGCAAGTTCGACGTTCTGCTTCGCGGCGTGGCGCAGGCGGAAGCCGCTGACCTCCCGGCGACTGGCGTTGTCGTCAACTCCGCCGACTGGTTCCGCTTGCAGGGGCTTAAGGACACCCAGGGTCGCTACATCGGCTCCGGGCCTCTCGGCTCCGTCATGCCTTCGGCGTGGGGGCTTGACGTCGTTCCTTCCAACTCAATGCCAGCCGGGAAATTCCTTGTCGGGAACTTCGCCAACAGCGCCACAATCTATGACCGGCAACAGCCGGTGGTCCTCCTCTCGACCGAGGACCGCGACAACTTCATCAGAAATATGGTCACGATCCTTTGCGAGGAGCGGATCGCGCTGGCCGTGCGCCGTCCGGAGGCGCTGATCTATGGCGATTATGCGGCGGCGGCGGGTTAATGGCTGAGCGGGTCGAAACTGCCCTAGTGCGGGGTGAGCCGGTCCC
The DNA here is from genome assembly GCF_013812825.1 of Sphingomonas sp. Lineage (GTDB taxonomy): Bacteria > Pseudomonadota > Alphaproteobacteria > Sphingomonadales > Sphingomonadaceae > Sphingomicrobium. The sequence continues at coordinate 19,529 of NZ_JACCSU010000062.1, forward strand.
GGAGAGCGCCTTCGATCGGGCACTGATCGGCTCACCTTCGCTCGTCACTCTCAAGCACGATACGGAAGGAAAGACGATGAAGGTTCGCATCATCCGCGCCTGCGGCGAATGGCTCGAAGGCGACGAGCCGGAGGTCAACGCCGATTATGGCAAGCAGCTGATCGAGAACGGGTTGGCCGAAGAAGTCCGCGCCGCGTCTAAGAAGGCCGGCACGAAAAGCTAATCGCACCGTCTACGCGGGCGGCGATCCATAGCCCGCCCTCTTCCCAAAGCGCAGCCCTCCGCTATCATGTCGAGAAACGGGGGGCCGTCATAATGTTCATAATAATTGTCGTTGCATTGCTCTTTGGCATTTGGCGTTATCGCTCTGCCAAATATTTTATGTGGGTGGCGATCACCTTTGTCTGGATGTTCGTAAGCACCTTGCTGCTCAACGGCGGCGGCACCCTCGAAGACCCTAGTGGCGACGGCTTCATTACTCATCAGGTTCGGGTCGCTGCGAATGACGGCCCCATGATGGGCCTGTTCGCCATCTTCATTGTCGTCTTCTTGTGGGGCGGCATCATCTACTTTCTCAATCGAGCGCGCAAAGCAGGCAAAGCGCTTCAAGCGGCGAACGAGGCCGCTCTGGACCATCCCGATTACGTAGAACAAGAAGACGCTGACACAGGTCGAAAGCTGCTGGAGACGGTCGGGCTTCTCCTTGCCGCCGCCGCTTGGTTCTATTTCAATTTCACGGCTCTCATGTCAGCCCGCAATGCACCAGCTACAGTGGCGTCAGCGCCGACGGCACAAGCGCCAGCGCAGCCGACCATTGAACAGGAGGTCATGGGAGTAGCTGCGGAAATAAACGCCGGCACTCCTCGCCAACTCGATGCGGACACAGTGCTTGAACGCGCCACGGCGTCCGGGCGAACGCTGACGTATCACCACAAGCTGAAAGGGAGAGCGACCGATCGGGAGGAGCTTCGTAGCTTCATCTTGCGCACGGTCGTTCCGAAAGTTTGCACCGGCGAACTCCGGCCCAGCATGAAGCAGCATGGCGTGTCCTACGCCTACAGTTACACAGCATCGGACCTTGATGAGCCGGTGGCGATCACCGTCGACGAGAAGATGTGTGAGGGACTTGAGCCGTAATCAACCGATGCTGAACCGCGAAGACGACCGCATCAGATCGTCGTTCAGACGCTACGCATAGCACTTCTCTGCTCGCGCCTGAACGACGATAGCGTGGGCATGTTGCCGCCATCTGAAGCGTAATTGGTTATATTTGAGAGACCCTACTTCCGCCTGCTCCTCCTGCTCGGCTAGATATTGGACTGCCCGCTCGCATTTGGTGACCGCAGCTCTTGCAACGTCATCCGGCGAATCTGAGCCCTTCGCTAACCTAGCGGCCCATTGTTCGATACAAGCGGTCGTTGTCTGTCTCTGATCACTCACGCCCGCTGGCGGATAGACCGCGAGGTTGAGGCAATCTTGACCGCCATCCTGACTGCACGCTGCAATCAACAGAGCACCACTGAGGATGAGTGTTTTCATTGAGAAGAAGTAACAGACCATGACACGCTATCAAGTCGTTGACGTCCAGCTTGGGTCGAAGCGGACATTTGGCGTCAGGGAAAAATCAGGGATCGGGCAAAGGGCTGACCAGCCGACGCTCATGCCTTTCAATGCCTTAGACGATCCGCAATCGGACACCCTCTCCGCCAATTCCTCGACAGGCGGCTCAACAACGATTTGTTCACGACTCCTCGATCATCACAAGGTCGGGGGTGACGCTCGACCATGAGTGAGTCCGCGCAACGACACAATCAGCCCGAGCGCCGGCGGTCCGACCGCACGGCGCTGCGACTCGGCGCGACGATCCGCGAGGCGAACCGCGGCCGGGTCGAGGCGCGGCTGATCGACATTTCGACCCACGGCTGCCGGGTGGAAGCGATTTCAGGCGCCTCGCCCGATGCCTGGCTGTGGTTGAACATCGCCGGGCTGGAGACCCAATATTGCCGTGTCGTCTGGCACTGCGACGAATTCGTCGGCCTCGAGTTCGAGACGCCGCTGGCCGAGGCCGTCCTCGACCGCCTGTTGCAAGACAATCAACAGCTGTCCGAGGCCGCGATCCGCGAATTGCGCGACATCGCCGTTCGAACGCATCGGCTGGCGACGACCCAGGCGGACGCCGACATTCAGCGGCTTGCGGAGCTGTCCAATCGCTGCGCGATCGAGGCAGTGGTCGGCGGCTTTCGGCTCGGCGAGGCCGACCGCGCCGGCTCGGGCAAGCCAACGCTGTCTGACGGAGCCGCGCCGGCGGCGGCACCCCTCCCCGTCCGTCGCTAAACGGAGACTATTCGACCCGGGCCTGACCGGTGAGGATGGCTGCAATCCCGCCTTCGGCCTGGATTCGCTCGGCAAGCGAGCCGCGCGGCAGGTTCATCCGCAGCGCCCAGGCCATCACTGCTTCGAGCTCGGCGATCGTCTGGTCGTCGCACAGGCCGTCGAAGGCGAGCCGGACGACCGGCGCCATCGGCGAGCGAAGCTGGATTTTCAGCCCCTTGGTTTCGACCAGCTTGAGATATTCCTCGGCGCTGTCCTCGGCATCGAGCGCAAAGTCATAGGCGGCGCTCAAGCCCTCGCGGAGCGCGGCCTCGCTCTGCAGCCTCGCGACCCGGGCCTCGTCGGCCTTGGCGCGGACTTCCTCCAGCCTGCTGTGCATGGGATTCTCCGATCTTCCAGTGTCTTCGTCCGGTTCGGTCTCGCCGACCGTTTCTTGCTCGGCAGCCGTTTCCTGCTCCGCGACCGTCGCGGCCGGCTCCAGCTCCAGATTGACCACGTTTCCGAAAAAGCCGTCGACGCCAGCGAAGGGGTCGAAGCCCTTCGTAGACGGAGCGGCCGTTTCCGAAGCGACCGGAGGCGGTTCGGTTGCGGCGGGCTCCGGCGCCGGCTCGGCCGCGTCCGGGACGCTTTCGTCGGTGGGCTCAACCGCGTCCAGCACGGGCTCGGGCGCCTCTTCCACGGCATTCGCGATAGGTTCCGGCATCTCTTCGATATCGTCGGCGGCGCTTTCGTGCGCCTCTTCCGCTTCGCTCGGGCCGCTTTCCGACGTCACGAAGCCATAGACATAGTCGACCCACGGACCTGTGGAGCTGAACGGCAGCAGAGTGACTCGGCAGCGCGCCGGTCCGGCTTCGGTCTCGAACTCGTCTTCGAACGCCAAGGCGTCCCTCGAAATCGCGACGATTGCGAGCTTGCTGGCGATGCACGACAACAGCGACGAGCGCGGAGCCTCGGCAACTCGCTCCACCTGGATCTCGGCCTTGAGCGTTTCCCCGACGTGGCGGATTTCCGCGTCTTCGCCGCCGCCGATGAGCTCGAGCAGGATGCTGCATGGCCCGGCATCGGAGATCTGCAGCGGGTCGAGCTCGCGAATCGACGGGAATTCGCGAGTTCCGCGAATCGCCAGCCAGTAATCGTAGACCGCCGAATGCCGGCTCCGCTCCTGATCGCCGATGGTCTTGAACGAGCTGAACAGGGCTTCGGATGCCATCGCCTGTTCGTCAGCCTGAATACCTGTCTCCGGCGCCCCCATCTTCCCCTCCGCTCCTTGTCGAAACGGTTCTGCGCCGGTCCTTCTTACAAAAAGGTTTAATCGCCGGCGGCGCCCTTTCCGCCGCCATGCCGGCGCTTCGCGGCCCCTTCCCGGCCGCTCGCCGGTTCCCGGCGGCCATTGGCGGAATCGTTTGTCGATTGGTCGAAGCCGGCTGGATTTCCACGCGCAGTGAGCCTACTGTATTAATACGGCAATACAGGAGAAGCGCGATGCGGATGACGAAATTACATGCATCGGCGGCCTTGCTGGCGCTGATCTCTTCGACCGCCGCCAATGCCCAGTCGACGACGCCGGGCGACCAGCCCGCTCCGGCGCCGGCGCAAGGCACGCGCACCACGTCCTACGACGCCGCCTTCTTTGCCCAATATGCGCCGCGCACCGCGCTCGACATCGCCCGGCGCGTGCCCGGCTTCAACCTCGATCTTGGCAACACCGACACGCGCGGCTTTGCCGGCGCCGCGGGCAACGTCGTCATCAACGGAGCCCGGCCGAGCTCCAAGGCCGAGACCCTCGAAACCACTCTCGCCCGGATCCCGGCGCGCAGCGTCGTCCGGGTCGAGATCGGCCCCGGCGACCTCTACGGCGCCGAATATTCGGGCAAAAGCCAGGTGCTCAACGTGATCCTGTCGGCGGAAGGTGGGTTCGACGGCAACGTCACCGTCGCGGCGCGGCGGATCTACACGGGTCACGTCACTCCGACCGGCTCGGCTTCGGCGATGATCAAGCGCGGCGCCTCGACGATCAATCTGTCGGGCGGCACCGACCACAGCTTCAACTGGGAGGAAGGCAGCGACACCCTGACCAACCTCGTCACCGGAGCCCAGCTCGAGCACCGGCGCAAGTTCAACAGCTACCGCGAATTCAATCCCTATGTGTCGGGCAGCTGGGCGCTCGAGCACGCCCAGGATCGCGCCGTTCGGTTGAACGCGCGGTGGGCGGCGGGGCGCTTCGACCTGGAGCAGAGGAACCGAGTGACTCCGGTCGGCGATCCGCAGCGCGACGACAGCCTGTTCCAGGACTATGACAACCCGGTGTTCGAAATCGGCGGCGACGTCACCCGGCCGCTGGCCGGCGGTGCGATCAAGCTGGTCGGCCTCGCAACCCGCCGCAAGCGCAACAATTTCGATACCTACATTCAGCGCAGCGGACTGCTCGATGACGGCGCGGTGGTCGTCGGTGGATTCGAGCAGACCCAGAAGGCAAAGCGCGGCGAGACCATCGGCCGCTTGAGCTGGACGCGCCAGGACCTCGCCGGCTTTTCGTTCGAGACCGGCGGCGAGGCGGTCCTCAACACGCTCGACAGCGCGGTCGATTTCTTCCTCCTCGACGACCAAGGCGAGCGCGTTCGAATCGACCTGCCCGTCGATCATGCAACGGTGAAGGAAAAGCGCGCCGAGGCGTTCGTCAACGTCGGCCGCTCGCTGTCGCCGGCGCTCAGGGTCGATGCCGGCCTCACCTACGAGTTTTCAAAGCTCAGCGTGCGCGGCGACACGACCGCCGACCGCACCCTCAAATTCCTCAAACCCAAGGCGACCATCGACTGGAAGCCGGGCGGCGGCTGGCACACCCAATTCTCCGTCGGCCGGACCGTCGCCCAGCTCGACTTTTTCGACTTCATCAGCGTCGCCGAGCTGTCCAGCGACCGGGTCAATGCCGGCAACGCCAATTTGCTGCCGCAGCGCGCGTGGGAGTTCCGTTTCACGGTGGACCGGCCGATCCTCGGCGAGGGCCTCGTCAAGCTCGACCTCGGCCACGACCGAATCAGCCTGCTCCAGGACCGGATCCTGATCTTCGACGAGGCCGGCCAGGGATTCGACGCTCCAGGCAACATCGGCACCGGCAAGCGCAGCTTCGCGAGGCTGAACGTCGATGCGCCCCTCGGCAGCCTGTGGAGTGGCCTGAGGGTCAAGGCCAATGCAACCATCCAGCGAACTCGCGTCGAGGACCCGATCAGCGGCGAGATGCGCAACTTCAGCGGCTACTACCCGGATTGGGAATGGAACGCCGAGGCCCGGCGCGACTCCGGCGCTTTCTCCTACGGCTTCGTGATCGCCAATCGCGACCGCTTCACCTTCTTCCGAACCAATGAGTTCGACACCAATTACAACGGCGGGCCGTACGGCACCGCGTTCATCGAATATCGCCCGAACCCGCGCACCGCGATCACCCTGGACGTCGACAATGCGCTCAACACCAGCGGCCATCGCCTTCGGCGGCTGTTCATCCCCAACCGGGCCGACACGGATCTATCCTTCCGCGAGCTGCGCGAGCGCAACCGCCACCCCGATTTCGGCCTGACCATCAAGCGCAGCTTCGGCGGCGCCTCGGCAGTGGCGCCCCCCGCCCAATAAGCGCCCGGGGCCAGTGATCGAGCGGGGTGGCGCGCGCCGCCCCCCGCCGCTAAGGACGCCCGCGACTTCATCAACCGGCTGGAACATGCGCGTGGGCGAGCCTGCAATCCTTTCGTTCGACTGGTCCGACCCGTTCGACCTCGACCATCAGCTCAGCGAGGAAGAGCGGATGGTCCGCGACACCGCCGAGGGCTACGCGCAGGAAAAGCTGCAGCCGCGGGTCACCGACGCTTATCTCGAAGAGCATTTCGACCGCTCGATCCTGAGTGAGATGGGCGAGCTCGGGATGCTCGGAGCGACCATCCCGCATGAATATGGCGGCGCCGGGCTCGGCTACGTCAGCTACGGCCTGATCGCTCGCGCG
>NZ_JACCSU010000064.1 GCF_013812825.1 Sphingomonas sp.
CGCGCGAGCCACGCGCGCGCCGATTTGAACGCGGTCGCTTCGCGGCTTCGGCTCGAGGTGCTCGAGGATCGTGTCGAGCGGACCCGGGAAAAGCTCGCCACGCTGTGGAAAATGGCCGAGCTGGTCCATCCCGACCGGCCGCTGTCGAAAGGCTTCGCTCGAGTCACCAGCCGCGCTGGCAAAACCCTGACGCGCGCCTCCGACGCGCTCGCCGAGCGGCTTGTGACCCTGCACTTCGGCGACGGCAAGGTCGACGCACTCGCCGGCGGGGAAGCGCGACAACCCGCTCCGAAACGGGTTGAGCGCGGCCCGTCGCGCGCCTATCTCCCGCCCCAACCCGGCCTGTTCGACGAGCCGGAGGAGTAAGCCGAATGCTGATGAGGGGCGCCGGGAACATGGCCCGGCTGCAGTATCTGCCGAGCACCTTCCGAGTGTTGTCGGACGGCGACCATGTCGTCTGTGCGGTGACCGGCGCCGCGATCCCGCTGCACGAGCTGCGCTACTGGAGCGTCGAGCGGCAGGAGGCCTATGCCGACGCGGCGGCCAGCCTCAGGGCCGAGCAGCGTGCCGGCCCGTCTTCGCGGTAGCCGACTGGCCTAGCCGATCCGCTTGGCCTTGAATCCCGCCTGGCCGTTGACGCTGATCCGGAACACGCCAAGAAGACCGCGGCGAACGACGACCTTGTGCCCGCGCGCGGGTCGAATGCCGAGCGGCGCGTCGTCGGTTTGAGTCCAGGTCGACCCGTCCGCCAGGCGGATCGTCCAGCCGCCGTCGGCATTGTTGGCGACCGCCGTGATGGTGCTCTGGATTTCCTTGACCTCATTCTCATCGCCACCGAACAGCCCGCCGAAGCTCGGCACCGAAAAGCCGAACAGCGAGCGCCTCGCCGCGGTCGCTCGTTCGCGGTCGATGACGACCAGGTCCCTGCGCGCCATGGCCTGGTTGAGGGTTGCGGTCTCGCGATCGAAGCACGCCAGACGTTGCGCCGCATCGGCCACTCCCCGGCAGCCGAGCAGCCGCTGGATCTGCGCTGGAGTCTTTGTCGAGTCCGCCCTGCGCTGCGCCGCTGCCGGCGTCGCCAGCAATGCCGCCGCCGCTGCCGCGAGGATGATTTTCCGTTTCATTTGAAGCGTCTCCCTTGGCCACATTCCTATCGCCGACGGCCCCGCGAGGACAAGTGCACCCTGTTGCAAAATTGAGACAACCGCCCGACAACTTCACGAGCCGACGATCCCGAACATTGCAAGCATCTCGCTGCTTCACCTATCAGGTAGGCAGTAACGGCAATTGGAATTGTCGCGGCACTGCGGCTGTGTCCCAGGCATGGCCCATCTAGGGGAAGAAATTTTATGAAGCTCGATTTCCGCCAGCGCCTGCTCGCAACGACTCTCCTCGTTGGCGCCAGCATGGCTGCCACGCCCGCGTTCGGCCAGGAGGTCCCGCCGCCCGCACCTTGCGACCCCGGTTCGCCCAACTGCCCACCCGAGACGACCGCTCCGCTCGAGGGCACGACCATGGCGACGCAGACCCCGTCGGCCGAGGGCGAGAATGTCGAAACGACCCAGGACATCATCGTCACCGGTTCGCGCATTCCGCAGCCGAACCTGACGGCGGCCAGCCCGGTGACCGTGGTCACCTCGCAGGAAGTCAAGCTTCAGGGCACGACCCGCACCGAGGATCTGATCAACTCGCTGCCGCAGTCGTTCGCCGGCCAGGGCTCGAACATCTCCAACGGCGCCAGCGGCACCGCGACGGTCAACCTCCGAGGTCTCGGCACTTCGCGGACCCTGGTGCTGATCAACGGCCGCCGCCAGCATCCGGGCAGTCCCCAGGACCCGGCGGCCGATCTTAACTTCATTCCCGCCGCGCTCATCAAGCGTGTCGACGTGCTGACCGGCGGCGCTTCGTCGGTGTACGGCGCCGACGCGGTCGCCGGCGTCGTCAACTTCATCATGGACACCGAGTTCCGCGGCCTTCGAATTGATGGCCAGGCCAGCGCGTTCATGCACCAGAATGACGGCAATGATGACATCCTCGCGGCCAACGACGCTCGCGGTTTCCGCTATCCGACTGGCCAGAGCGTCAACGGCGGGGCCCAGGACATCTCGCTCTCGTTCGGCACCGGGTTCGACGACAACCGCGGCCACATCCTGGCCTACGCGACCTACCGCAACCAGAGCCCGGTGCTGCAGTCGACGCGCGACTACTCATTCTGCGCCTTGAACGGCCTTACCGAGTCGCAAATCACAACCACGGGCCGCCGGTTCGGCTGTTCCGGGTCGGCGACTTCGGCGACCGGCAGCTTCTTTAGGATCCAAACCGGCGGCGCTTTCCAGGTGCAGGGCAACCAGTTCGTGCCCGGCATCACGCCGTTCAACTTCAATCCCTACAACTATTTCCAGCGACCGGACGAGCGATACACGCTCGGCGGGTTCGCGGAATATGAGATCAGCGACGTCGCCAAGCCGTACCTGGAAGCGATGTTCATGAACGACAGGACGGACGCCGTGATCGCGCCGTCGGGCAACTTCTTCGCGACCAACACCATCAATTGCGACAACCCGCTGCTGTCGGCACAGCAGCTCTCGGTGATCTGCCAGACGGAAAACTTGGTCGGCTTCGATCCCGGCCGTGCCGACAACCCTGCCACTCCCGTGAATGAGTTCCGTCCGCCTAGCCCGCCCACGGTCTTCACCGACCCGCTCGGCAACACCTTCACCCGGGCAGCCGTCTATACCGCTCGCCGTAACGTCGAAGGCGGCGGTCGACAGGACGACCTCGAGCACACCAGCTACCGAGTGGTCACCGGCCTTCGCGGCGATCTCGACCCGGGCCTCGCGTACAACGTTTACGGCCTGTTCGGTAAAACCAATATGGCCGAGACCTACCGCAACGATTTCTCGATCCGGCGCATCGGCCTTGCGCAGGATGTTGTGACCGATCCGGCCACCGGCCAGCCGGTCTGCCGTTCGGTGCTGATCGCCCGGGCGGATCCCTCGAACCCTGCCGGCGACCCGAACTGCGTCCCGTACAACATCTTTACGACCGGCGGAGTCACTCCGGAAGCGCTTGACTTTCTCCAGACGCCAGGACTTGCGCGCGGCGACGTCCAGTTGAAAACGGCCCAGATCGACTTCACCGTCCTCGGCGGCGAATATGGACTGCAGTCGCCGTGGTCCGATCGCGGCATCAGCGCCAACGTCGGCGGAGGTTATTCCAAGCATTCGCTTCGCTTCGAGACCGACCTTGCTTTCTCGACCGGCGACCTCGCGGGTCAGGGCGGGCCGACCATTGGGGTGAACGGTGACTTTGATGTCCGCGAGCTGTTCGGCGAGATCGAGCTGCCGATCGTCAGCAACAGCTTCATCGAGGAGTTCACGGTCCGCGCCGGCTACCGCAAATCCTGGTATCATGTCGACGACAACCGCTTCTCGACCGACACCTACAAGCTCGAGGCCGAGCTGGCGCCAATCCGGGATGTGCGCCTGCGCGGCAGCTATAACCGCGCGGTTCGGGCTCCCAACGTGATCGAGTTGTTCTCAGCGCAGTCGATCGGCCTTGGCGGCACGGCCGACCCCTGCGCGGGCGACTTCAATCCGGCGACGCCAGCCACCGCACCGACCGCGACGCTGGCGCAGTGCCAACTGACCGGTGTCACCGCTGCCCAATTTGGTAACATCACGGAGAACCCGGCCAACCAGTACCAGTCGCTGTTCGGCGGCAACCCTGACCTCGAGCCGGAAGTGGCGGACTCCTATACGTTCGGCCTGGTGCTTCAGCCGCGCTGGATTCCCGGGTTGGCGTTCACGGTCGACTATTTCGACATCAAGCTTGAAAACGCCATCGGAGTGATCGGTTTCGACACGATCATAACCCAGTGCATCAACACCGGAGACCCGTTCTTCTGCTCGCGGATCAATCGTAATCCGGGCAACGCCTCGCTGTTCATCGGCAATGGGTTTATCACCGACATCAACACCAATACCGGTGGCCTGCAAACCAAGGGCTTCGACTTCCAGGCCTCCTATGCAAGGCAGATCGGGCGGATGGGCAATCTCAACGCCAGCTTCGTCGGCACCTTGCTGCAGGATCTCGACGTCAACCCGACGGCTGACATTGTCTACGACTGCGCAAGCTATTTCGGCACCCAGTGCGGCACTCCCAATCCCAAGTGGCGGCACAAGTTCCGGCTTGGCTTCACGCTTCCCAACGGCATTGGCTTGTCGGGTCAGTGGAGATACTTCTCGGCAGTCCGGAACGATGCTCTTAGCGAAGACGAAACGCTGAGCGCAGGGGCGCCACACCCGGCCAACAACAAGCTGAACAAGCGAAGTTACTTCGACCTTGCGATGCAGGCCCGGATCACCGACCGGTACAATTTCCGGGTCGGCGCCAACAACATCTTCGACAGGGATCCGCCGGTGGCTGGCCAGCAAGTGGTGCCCGCCGGCTTCGGCAACGGCAACACCTTCCCGCAGGTCTACGACGCCCTCGGTCGGTACCTGTTCGCCGGCTTCACCGTCGACTTCTAAGTCGAAGGTCGAACAAGCAAGCGGCGGGCCTCGAAAGAGGTCCGCCGTTTTCTTTTGCGCCACGAGCGGGCAATAACCATCCATGGCCAAGACTGCGCCGACGCTCGAAGACATGGCCGATCAGGCGGCTGCCGCGGGCGATCCGTCGGCCGCGGCTCGCTTGCTCGAGCAGGCCATCGGCGAAAAAGCCGATAATCCTCGGTTGTGGACGAAGCTGTCGGCGATGCGTCGCGCAACCGGCGACACGGCGGGTGCGCTCGAGGCGATCGACCGCGTGCTCGCGCTGAACCCGCTCGACTTCTCCGGGCTGCTCGCGCGCGCCGTGTTGCTCGACCGCGCCGGCGACCCTCGCGCCGGCGAAGCATTCAGCCGCGCGGTCGCGCAAGCCCCAGACGGCGATGAGATCCCCGAAGCGATGGCCGCTGCGCTCGCCCATGCCCGCCTCAAGAGCGAACAGCATCAGTCGCGGACCGAGGAGCGGCTGCTGACCGCGGTGCCGCGCGGCCTTGGCCCCGCCGAGCGGCGCCGGATAGAACGATTCATTTCCAACAGCGCCCGCCGGACCCGGCATTTTCATCAGGAGCCGACGCACTTCCATTATCCGGGCTTGCCGGAACTGGACTTCCACGATGCCGAAGGATTCCCGGCGCTCGCAAAGCTCGAGGGCAGCATTGGAGCCATCCGCGCCGAATTCGATGCTCTGATCGCCGCCGAGGCGGCCGAGATGGTGCCTTATGTCCAATATTCCGAGCAAGTGCCATTGAGGCAGTGGAAGGCGCTCAACTTCAGCCGCGACTGGACCGCGATCCATCTGCTTCAGAACGGCCGCCGGGTCGAAGCAAACGCGCGGCACTGCCCGCGAACGCTCGAGGCGCTTTCAGCCTTGCCGCAGCCGCACGTGCCGGGGGCCTGTCCCAACGCGATGTTCTCGCTGCTCGCGCCACACACGCGCATTCCGCCGCACACCGGGGTCGCCAACACGCGCCTGGTTTGTCACCTCGCACTGATCGTGCCACCGGCATGCGGCTTCCGGGTCGGCGACACGACGGTGCAATGGAAAGAGGGTGAGGCGTTCGTGTTCGACGACACGATCGAGCACGAGGCGTGGAACGACAGCGATCAGCTGCGTGTGGTGCTGATCGCCGATTTGTGGCCGCCGGCGCTGGGCGAGGCCGAGCGCGAGGCGGTCGCGGCGGTCATTGCGGCGGCCGGCGTCAGCTTCGGCGGCGGGATGTAGCCATGTCTAGCACGCTCAAGCCCGCGCCCAATCCCGAGCAGGTGGTCAACGACACCATCGCGGCGCTCAAGACACCGCGTTCGGCCGCAATGCTGCCGGACATCGAGCGCGCGCTTCGCCAGGCACCGAAGGATGCGCGGCTGTGGCACCTCAAGGGCCTGATCCACCGCTCGCAGGACCGGCGCGAGCTGGCGATCCCGGCGCTGCAACGCGCTGCCGAGCTCGCTCCTAACGTGCCGCTGATCGCCCACGGGCTTGCCCGGACTCTCAGCGAAGCCGGGCTGCCGAGCGTCGACGCCTATGCCCGCGCGCTTCAGCTCTCTCCCGGCAATACGACGCTTCTCGCCGGGCTGGTGTCCGCACTGATCGCGGAGCGGCGGATCGCGGACGCCATCGCAGGATTGGAACGAGGGCTGGAGCGCTCGCCGCAATGGACCGAAGGCCACGAGCTGCTTTCCAACCTGCGCTGGCTCGAGGGGGAGCGGGATGGCTTTGCCCGAAGCTTCGACGAGGCGTTGCAGCTGCATCCCGGCGATCTTGCCCTCCGCCGCCAGCAAATCGTGACTTTGCTCCACGCGGAGCTTTACGACGACGTTCTCAGCCGGATCGCCGAGGGACGGCGCACGCTCGGCGACAACATATTGTTCGACGTCAACGAAGCGATCGTCTGGTCCGAAACCGGCGATCCGGAGCGGGCCGGCTCGCTCTTCGAGCGGGTCAAGGATGTTGCCGACGGATCGGCGCAGATCCGGCGGGTTCGGCATCTGCTCCGCTATGGCCGGCCACGCGATGCCGTGGCGGTTATGGAGCCATGGCTCAAGAGCGCCGAGGCGTTCGGCTTTTGGCCCTATGCGGCCACCGCCTGGCGGATGACCGGCGATCCGCGCAGCGAGTGGCTCGAAGGCGACGAGCGCTTCGTCGGCATCTACGACATTGCCGACCGGTTGCCGCCGCTCGACAGGCTCGCCGACACGCTCCGCGCTCTGCACACGACCAAGGGACAGCCGCTGGTGCAATCGGTCCGCGGCGGCACGCAGACCGACGGCCACCTGTTCCAGCTGATCGACCCGACCATCGTCGCTCTGCGCGAGGCGATTCGCGAGACCGTTCGCGAGCATGTTGCGCGCTTGCCCGCCCGCGACCCCGGCCACCCGCTGCTCGCTTCGCCGCGCGAGCCGGTCGCTTTTTCCGGCGCCTGGTCGGTCCGCCTTCAGGCGGGCGGCTTTCATTCCAACCATGTCCATCCGATGGGCTGGATCAGCTCGGCCTTGTATATCGTGCTTCCGCCCGACCTTGGCGAAGGCGAGGCCGGTTGGCTGGCGCTCGGCGAGCCGCGGACCTCCTCCTTTCCGATCGACCTGCCGCCGACCCGGCTCATCGAGCCCAAGCCCGGCCGACTCGCGCTGTTCCCATCGTGGATGTGGCACGGCACCCGCCCGTTCGGTGCCGGCGAGCGTCTGACCGTCGCCTTCGATGTCGCCGTCCCGCAATCAGCCCAACGAACTCCAAGGCCCTGACGAGAATTGCCTGGGATGGTCGAGTCGACTATAAAGGGCTGGATTATCCGGCCCTCGAGCCCTGCGCTGGCATTTATCTTGGAGTTCGTAACATGCTGAAGTCACTGACCATCGCGGCGCTCGTGATCACCGCAGGGTCGCCCGCGCTCGCCCAGACAGCATCCTCGAACGCGGCTCCAGCCACCGCAAAAGCCAAGGACCCGAATCGCAAGATCTGCGAAAAGATCGAAAAAATCGGCTCGCGCCTGAACATCGTCCGGGTCTGTATGACTGCCGCGCAGTGGGAAGAGCAGAAGCGCGAGAATCGCGAGCACTTCGAACGCGTGCAGAGGGTCGTCAACCAGTCGCCTTCCAACTAACGGCTTGCCCAACTGAATGATTTCAGGGTGGCGGCTCGGCTGCCGACGGCCATACTTTACGAAATTCCGAGGAGTTCAAATGCTTAAGCCGCTCGCGATCTTCGTCCTGCTGATGGCCTCGGCTCCGGCGCTCGCCGCGCCGCCGGCATCGTCGGAGGCCAAGGCCAAGGACCCGAAGCGCAAGATCTGCCAACCGGTCGAGGAGACCGGCTCGAGGCTCAGCTCGAAGCGGATCTGCATGACCGCCGAGCAGTGGGCGGCGCAGAACCGCGGTACGCGCGACAGCGCCAAGCGCTCCGAGAAGCCGTCGGCCAACGCCGGCGGCAATTAATCGCCTTCGAGAGCCTCGATGAGCGGCCGCAAGTGCCGCTGATAGTTCCGCCAGCGCCCTGACGATCGCGTGTAGAGCGGCTGGCGCACCTGCCAGACGCTGGCCGTTTTCACCACCCGGTCGCCTGAGTGGAAGTCGAGGCACTCGTCCTCCCATTCCAGGCCGCAGAACGCGAGCAGCCGCTCGACCACCGCCCGCGGCTCAAGGACCAGCGCGTCGTAATCGAGGTCGTGGATGTCATCGCCGTAGAGCGCCTTCCAGTGCGCCATCAGCCGCCGGTACTCGCCATGCCAGTGAGCCGCGTGTTTGAGGTCGAGCGCGTAAGCCATCGTCGGGTCGAGGTGGAGGAAATAAAGCGACAGCAGATTGTCGAGCGGGTCGCGCCGGGTGTGGACGATCTTCGCTTCGGGGAACATCGCCTTGATCAAGCCGATGTGGAGAAAATTGTCGGGGCGTTTGTCGGTGAAGATTGATCCCGGTTCATCGACCGGCACAGCAGCGAGATAGGCGCGGCGCAGTTGCTCGAAGACCGCCGGATCCGATGACAGGAGCGCGTCGGGGTAGGGCCGGATGCGGTCGACCAGCGCCGGAACCAGGTCGAGCTCGCCGCCGGCCGTCACCCGGCTGTGCCCGGCAAGGATTTGCTCGACCAGGGTCGAGCCCGAGCGGAACAGGCCGCAGATGAACAGAGGCGCCCGGCCGGCGCTCGATGGGCGCGGCTGCGCGGGTTCCGGAAAGGCGGCGATCAGCCGGTCGACCAGCTGCTCCTGGGCTCGCGGGTCATAGCCGCGGAACTGTGGGCCGTAGCTGGCGGCGCTGGCGCGATTGGCGGCCGAATAAGCCTCGAAAGCCGAGTCGTGATCGCCCGCCTGGTCGAGCAGCCGGCCGAGAGCGAAACCCAAATCGGCCTTCTCCGCAGGCGCCCTTTGCGGGCTCGCGGCCGCCGCCCGCACTCGCTCGATCAACGGATCATCGGGGCCATCGGGATCGCTGACCTGGGCGAGCCGGGCGAGCGCCAGCGCATTCTCCGGCTGCAGCTCCAGCGCCCGCTGATAGGCGTCGCGAGCCGCCGCTTTGTCGCCGCGGTCCTCGTGCAGATTGCCGAGGTTGAGCAGCCCCGGGACATAGGCCGGGTTGAGCGCCAATGCGGCCTCGAGCTCGCCAAGCGCGTCCCGGGGCCGTCCCAGATGATCCGAAAGGATCACCGCCCGGTTGAGATGCACCTCTTCGGGGTCGTCGACACCGCGATCGAGCGCCTGGCGGTACGAGTCGAGCGCCTCGTCGAACCGCCGCGCCTGCTTTTGCAGCCAGCCCAGATTGTACCAGCTTCCCGGCAGGTCGGGATTGGCGGCCAGCAGCCGTTGGTAGGCGGCGATCGCCTCGCCGACACGGCCCGCCTCGCGCAGCGCGGAGGCTTCCTTCAACAGCGATCGCCATGGGGTCTCGGTCATCGAGCGCTTGTATCGCGGCGCTTGCGCGTCCTGTCGAGCAGCCGCGCCTAGGCCGCTTCGCGCCGTTCGCCGGTGATCGTCAGAACCAGCGCTCCGTCGCCTTCCTCGACCCCCACCGTCGACCCGTCCGGGATCTCGCCCGACAGGATCTTGTCGGCCAGCGCGTCCTGCAAATGCTTTTGAACCGCGCGCTTCAGCGGCCGGGCGCCATAGACCGGGTCGTAGCCGACCCGGCCGAGCCAGGCGCGGGCGCCGTCGGTCAGCTCGAGCTTGATCTTGCGGTCGTCGAGCAGCTGCTGGAGCCGGCCCACCTGGATGTCGACGATCGGCCCCATATGGCCGGCCGACAGCCGGTGGAACAGGATGATCTCGTCGAGCCGGTTGAGGAACTCGGGCCGGAAATGGGCGCGGACCACCTCCATCACCTGCGGCTCGACCTTCGACACCTCCTCGTCCTCGGTCAAAGCGGCGAGATACTGGCTGCCGAGGTTCGAGGTCAGGATGATGATCGTGTTGGTGAAATCGACGGTGCGGCCCTGGCCATCGGTCAGTCGCCCGTCGTCCAGCACCTGCAGCAGCACGTTGAAAACGTCGCCATGGGCTTTCTCGACCTCGTCGAACAGCACCACCTGGTACGGCCGGCGGCGGACAGCCTCGGTCAGGACTCCGCCTTCCTCATAGCCGACATAGCCCGGCGGAGCGCCGATCAGCCGGGCAACCGCGTGCTTTTCCATGAACTCCGACATGTCGATCCGGACCATTGCCCCGGAATCGTCGAACAGGAACTCGGCCAGCGCCTTGGTCAGCTCGGTCTTGCCAACCCCGGTCGGGCCGAGGAACAGGAACGAGCCCAGCGGCCGGTTCGGGTCCTGCAGGCCGGCGCGGGCGCGGCGCACGGCGGACGCCACCGCCTTGACCGCATGTTCCTGCCCGATCACCCGGGCGCTGATCGCGCTCTCCATCTGGAGCAGCTTCTCGCGCTCGCCCTCCATCATCCGCTCGACCGGGATGCCGGTCCACCGGCTGACGACCGCGGCGATGTCCTGGTCGGTGACCTCCTCGCGGAGCATGACCCCGTGAGTCGCCGCCTGGGCCTCGGCCAATTGCTTCTCGAGCTCGGGAATGCGCCCGTACTGAAGCTCTCCGGCCTTGGCGAGATCGCCGTTTCGCTGCGCCTGCTCGAGCTCGAGCCGAGCCTGGTCGAGCTGCTCCTTCAACTTGGCCTCGGCGCTGATCTTGTCCTTCTCCGCCTGCCAGCGCTGGGTGATCTCGGCCGACTGCTGCTCGAGGTTGGCGAGCTCTTCCTCGAGTTTCCCGAGGCGCTCCTTGCTCGCCTTGTCGCTTTCCTTCTTCAGCGCCTCGCGCTCGATCTTCAGCTGGATGATCCGCCGGTCGAGGTTCTCGATCTCCTCGGGCTTGGATTCGACCTCCATCCGGATCCGGCTGGCCGCCTCGTCCATCAGGTCGATCGCCTTGTCGGGCAGGAAGCGGTCGGAAATGTAGCGGTTGGACAGCATCGCCGCGGCGACGATCGCCGCATCGGTGATTCGCACCCCGTGGTGGAGCTCGTATTTCTCCTTGAGGCCGCGCAGGATCGAGATGGTGTCCGGCACCGTCGGCTCGCCGATGAACACCGGCTGGAAGCGCCGCTCCAGCGCCGCGTCCTTCTCGACATGCTTGCGGTATTCGTCGAGCGTCGTCGCGCCGATGCAGTGCAGCTCGCCGCGGGCCAGCGCTGGCTTCAGCAGGTTCGACGCGTCCATCGCGCCCTCGCTCTTTCCGGCGCCGACCAGGGTGTGCATCTCGTCGATGAACAGGATGATCTCGCCGGCGGCCTGCTTGACCTCGTCGAGCACGCCCTTGATTCGCTCCTCGAACTCGCCGCGGTATTTCGCTCCGGCGATCAGCGACCCCATGTCCAGCGCCAGCAGCCGCCGGTCCTTGATCCCGTCGGGGACGTCGCCGTTGGCGATGCGCAACGCGAGGCCTTCGGCGATCGCGGTCTTGCCGACTCCGGGCTCGCCGATCAGCACCGGGTTGTTCTTCGTCCGCCGCGCAAGCACCTGGATGGTGCGGCGAATTTCCTCGTCGCGCCCGATCACCGGGTCGAGCTTGCCGTCACGAGCGGCCTGGGTGAGGTCGCGCGTGTAGCGCTTGAGGGCATCGTAGCGGTCTTCGGACGACTGGGTGTCGGCGCTGCGCCCGCCGCGCAACTTGTCGATCGCCGAATTGAGCGCCTGCGGGGTCACGCCGGCATTGGCCAGCGCCTTGCCGACATCGGTGCCCTTGGCCAGCGCCATCGCCAGCAGGATCCGCTCGACGGTGACGTAGCTGTCGCCCGCCTTTTTCGCGACCTGCTCGGCCTGGTCGAGGATGCGCATCGTGTCGCCGTCGATCCCCGGCGCCGAAGTCGCTCCGCTGCCGGTCACCGCCGGTACCTTGGCGACCAGCTCATCGACCTCGCGCTGCGCCGCCTTGGGGTCGCCGCCGGCGGCCTCGATCAGGCCCGCCGCCATCCCCTGGTCGTCGTCGAGCAGGGCTTTCAGCAGATGCGCGGGAGCGATGCGCTGGTGATGCTCGCGCACCGCGATCGTCTGGGCGGCCTGCAGGAAGCCGCGCGCGCGTTCGGTCAGTTTCTCCAGGTCCATCGCTCACCCCTGTGCTTTGCCGCCGATATGGAGTTGCACATCGGCAACACAAGGGGGAACGCTGCGGCTACCGATTGAACGGCGGCGAGAGCTCCGGGGGCTTCGCCGGGGGCGTCGGCGCGGGGGCCAGCGGATCGGCCACCGGCGCCGGGACCGGCGTCGTCGCAACGATGGGCGGCTGCGGCTGCGGCGGCTGGTAGACCGATGCGACATCGGCCGGGCGGATGATCGACGGGCATGTCGTCGAGCCCGCATCAGCCCCCCAACGCCGGTATTTGGTCGTGTCGACGTGGAACCGGAGGAACGCGTAGAATCCGAGCCCGACCCCGTAGTCGGGCCCGCGCTTCGGGTGCATGTTGCAAAGCGTCCGCATCAGATGCTCGCGCGTGGTCGGCCGAAGCGGCACCAGGTCGATGGCCGAATAATGCTTGTGGGCGCTCTCACGCGCTCCGCCGGCGCAGACGTTGAGAAGCGGGTTGCGGTAGGCGGACACCGGCTCGACCGGCCCGACCGCCGGGATCACGAAGTCGCGCACGTAGCGCAGCGTCTGGACGACGTTGGGCCATTCCTGGACCGGCGGAACCTCGAACGGCTGCGCTCCGCAGCGCTGCCACGACGAGGCGGTGCGCAGCAGCTGCCAGGTCGGCACGATCCCGCCGACGCCATAGGTGACCAGGTAATTGTTGAAGCTGTTGACCGCGTGCGAGCGGCTCGGCGAGGCCAGGAACCAGCTGCGGTAGCCGGGTTCGTCCTGGCCCGCGGTCACATAGGCCGCGGTCGGCTGCCACGCGTATGGCGCCGGCGCGGGGACGGCCATCGGCTGCGCCGAAGCGGCCATCGTCAGTGCAGCGAGCAAGCTCATCAGCGCAGCATAATGGATGGCCGCAGCTTGAAAAGCGATGAACGGCTGCCCACTCTCGCTCGATGCAACAGCCGATCCAGGTCGACCTGCCGCACAAGCTTGGCCGCGAGGAGGCCCGGCGGCGCATCGCCAACAACATCCACAAGCTGAAGGAACATATCCCGGGCGGCGCGTCGCACGTCGAATCGAAATGGACCGGGGATGATCTCGACCTCACCGTCCACGCGATGGGCCAGGCGGTCGAGACCAGGATCGGGGTCGAGGAAACCGTGGTCCGGGTCCAGGTGATGCTGCCGGGCATGCTGGCGCTGTTCGCCGGCCCGATCGAGGCGATGCTGCAGAAGAAGGGCAACGTCCTGCTCGAGGACAAGCGCGACTAAGCGAGAGACCCTCACCCCAACCCTCTCCCGCGCGCGGGAGAGGGAGGAGCGGCGCAGCCGCGGAGGGTGAGGGTTCTTGCCTCCTCCGTCCTTCCCTCTAAGCATCCGACCGAACTGGAGGGCAACGGATGCGGCATTTCGCGGTGGTCGGCTCGGGTCCGGCGGGCTTCTACACCGCCGAGGCATTGGCCAAGGCGTACGGCAATGACGCGAGGATCGACATCATCGACCGCTACCCGGTGCCGTACGGGCTGATCCGCTTCGGAGTCGCGCCCGACCACCAGTCATTGAAGGCCGTCTCCAAGCGCTATGAAAAGGTCGCCGAGACCGACGGTGTCGGCTTCATCGGCAATGTCGCCGTCGGCCGCGACGTGTCGGTCGCCGAGCTGCTCGAGCAATATGACGCGGTGGTCCTCGGCATCGGCGCTCCACACGACCGCAAGCTCGGCATCCCCGGCGAGGATTTGCCCGGAGTGATCGGCTCGGCCGAGTTCGTCGGCTGGTACAACGGCCACCCCGAGTTCGCCGACCTGAACCCGCCGCTCGACGGCTCCCACGCGGCGGTGATCGGCAACGGCAATGTCGCGCTCGACGTCGCCCGGATCCTCGCCAAGACGAGGGCCGAGTTCGAGGGCTCCGACATCGTCGGCCATGCGCTCGAGGCGCTCGACCGATCGGCGATCCGGACCATCACCATCCTCGGCCGCCGAGGCCCGCACCAGATCGCCATGACCCCCAAGGAATTGGGCGAGCTCGGCCACCTCGAGGCGGCGGTGCCGATCATCGACCTCGATGACTTCCCGCCGCTCGAAGCCGACGCTGCGCTCGAGCCCGGGCAGCGCAAGTCGGTGACCATCCTTCGGGAGTTCGGCAACATCCGCTCGAACAAGCCCAAGGCGATGGTGTTCGACTTCTTCGCCAAGCCCCTTTCCATCGAAGGCTCCGGCGGCGCCGAGCAGGTGGTGGTCGAGCGCACGCAGCTCGACGAGAACGGCTCGGCGAGAGGCACCGGCGAGACTTACGAAGTCCCGGGCTCGCTGGTCGTCAGCTGCATCGGCTACTCGACCCCGCCGATGGACGGGGTCCCCTACGACGAGCGCGGCGGCAAATTCCTCAACGAAACCGGCCGAATCTCCGACCGGCTGTATTGCGTCGGCTGGGCGCGGCGCGGCCCGACCGGGACCATCGGCACCAACCGCCCCGACGGCTATGAGGTGGCCGAGGCGATCGCGGCCGCGATGCCGCCGGAAAGCAGCGGCGGCCGGGCCGGCGCCGAAGGCCTCCTGCGCCTGCTGGGCGAGCGAGGCGCCAGGGCCACCGACTTTACCGACTGGCGCCGAATCGAAAAAGCGGAGGAAGCCGCCGCCCGCGCCGGCAGCCCTCGCGAGAAAATGGTCCGGGTCGAGGAGTGGCTCCAGACGCTAGGGCTGTAGGATCCGTCATCCCGGACTTGATCCGGGATCCGCCTGTTTCTGCGCCGAAGTCGGCAGGGCCCGGCTCAAGGCCGGGGTGACGGTCGAGGTTCGCTTGCGTTCGCCACGGCCGCCCTCTATCTACCCGCGGCCTTGGCTCCCGTGCAAAAAGGCGGGTTCCGGTCGGGGAGTAGCTCAGCCTGGTAGAGCACTGTCTTCGGGAGGCAGGGGCCGGAGGTTCGAATCCTCTCTCCCCGACCAATTTTTGTTTCCGGCCGCTCCGCCCCTATCCGCTTGGCGGCGGCGGGGCGGGGGCGGCTGCCGGGCCCCCCGGAGCCGGGCGGTTGCCTTGCTGGCAGGTCTCGGTGAGCTTCCCGACCTCAGCCGAGGGCGGCAGGATCAGCGTTTCCAATCCCTCGACGCGCACTTCCAGCGGCTGGTCGAAGCGCATCAGCGCCGGGATCAGCTGGTCGTTGTACGGTGCTCTCGCCTGAACCTCCGGCTGGTCGTCGGGGCCGGTCGTGGCCGCAAGCCGCCGGACGTCGCCGCCGGTGCGCAGCTGCATCAGGCCAAGATTGGCGCGGGCGACCAGCCCGTGCCTTCGAAACACAAGCCCGCCGCGTCGGTCGCAGCCGATGCTGAACAGCAGCTCGCCGCCCGGAGCGTGGAATGCCACCGACTGGCCTTCGGCGTCGCCGGCCGGCTGCCAGGACCCGCTGGTGGTCCCGTCATTCTTGTCCTCGACGGCATCGACCGGAGCGAGCTCGTTGGAGTCGGAATCGGTGGCCGGGGCCCCGGCATCGGCGCAGGACGCGAGCGCCGCCGCGGCCAGCAAGAGCAGCGGCAATCGCAGCTGCGCTATCGCCCGCGCGGTCACGTCGCAAAGCCCGGGTCGAGGCGGAACGCCTTGCGCTTGAGCGCCGGCCAGGCGAGCAGCTTGGCGGCAAGCGCAATCCCGACGCTGCCCTGCTGCGCGGCGACCTCGGGCGCTCCCTGAGGCGGGTTGTTGACATGCTCGCCGGCGCTCAGCGCCATGATCTGCGCCTGGCACGCGCGCTCGAGGAAATAGAGCCGAACGAAGCATTCGCCGACGCTCGGGCCGAGCGCCAGCGTGCCGTGGTTGCGAAACATCATCGCGTTCTTGTTCCCCAAATCGGCGACGATGCGCTCGCGCTCGTCGAGATCGACCGCCACCCCCTCATAGTCGTGGAACGCCAGGTCGGCACGCACCAGCATCGCCGTCTGGGTCAGCGGCAGCAACCCGTCGCAGTGCGCCGACACCGCCTGTCCGGCGGGCGTGTGCAGGTGCATCACCGCCTGCGCGTCCGCGCGCGCCATGTGGATCGCCGAATGGATGGTGAAGCCGGCCGGATTGGTGATGAACGGGCTCGGCTCGACCGGATTGCCGTCGAGCCCGACCTTGACCAGGCTGGACGCGGTGACCTCCTCGAACATCAGATTGTACGGGTTCAACAGGAAGTGGTGCTCGGGCCCCGGGATCCGCGCCGACAAATGGGTGAAGATCAGATCGTCCCAGCCGTAATAAGCGACCAGCCGATAGGCCGCGGCGAGATCGACGCGGATCGCCCATTCCTCGTCGCTGACCTTGCCCTGGAGCGATGGGATTTCGACCGATTCCAAGGCCGTGGTCGCGCCCATTCCGCGGTTGATATCGTCGACCCGGTTCATTGCGGTGCCTCCTGCCGGTCGGGGTGGGCGGCGGCGAACGCCTCGATGCGGCTGGCGTTCGCGTCGGCTCGAACCAAGGTCGGAAAAGCGTCCAGCGGCACGTCGAAGCGCCGCGCGTTGTACATTTGCGGCACCAGGCAGACGTCGGCAATCGTCGGTGTTTCGCCGAACAGGAACTCGCCGGCCCGCTTGGCGGCCATCGCTTCCAATGCGGCGAAGCCCTCGCTCACCCAGTGCCGGTACCATGTGTCCCGGGCATCCTTGTCGACGCCAAGCGGGCCTTCGAGATATTTGAGCACCCGCAAATTGTTGAGCGGGTGGATGTCGCAGGCGATGGCCATCGCCATCGCCCGGACATGAGCTCCATCAGCCGAATTGGGCGGCAGCAGCGGGGGGTTGGGAAAGCGCTCGGCGAGATAGACGATGATCGCCAGGCTCTGGGTGAGCTTCAACCCGTCGATTTCGAGCATCGGCACCAGGCCTTGCGGATTGAGCGCTCGGTACTCGCCGCCCTTCTGCTCGCCCGCCGCCAAATTGACCCGCCGGCTCTCGTAATCGACGCCCTTCAGGTTGAGCGCGATCCGCACCCGGTAGGCGGCCGACGACCGGTAATAATCGTGGAGGATCGGCTGGCTCATCGCGACCAGACTACCGTTCCGCGAGGAACGGCGCCACCACTTCGGGGGGCACCCGGATCGGACGCCCCGACGCCTTGTCGATGATCGCCCAGAAAGTGCGCGCCTTAACGCAGAGCCGGCCGTCGTTGCCGGTAAATTCCATGTGGCGGTCGAAGCGCGCGCCCTTCGGCGCCTCGCCGACCCAGGTGCGCCCGACCACCCGGTCGCCCTCGACGGCGGCACGCAGATAATCGATCTCGTGGCGCACGATCACCCAGAAATAGGAGTCCTTGTGCGCCGGTGCCGCGACCGCTTCCCAGTGCGCGACCGCGACCTCCTGGATCCACTGCACCCACACCGCATTGTTGACGTGCCCGAGCTCGTCGATGTGCTCCGGCCGAGCCGTGAACGCCATCTCGAACGCCGGACGCGCCACTAACCCTCTCCCGCGTGCGGGAGAGGGCAGGGGGAGGGCTCTCCTTTATTCTCGGCCGCAGCGAGAATCGTCTCCAGCACACCCTCCAAATTCTCGAGAATGTCGTTGTTCCAGAAGCGCAGGACGTTGAACCCGCGCTGCTCCAGGTATTTCGTGCGTTCGCGCTCCATTTCCGCGTCGTGCTGACCGCCATCGAGTTCAATCACGAGTTTCGCGTCGATGCACACGAAGTCAGGAATGTACCAACCGATCGTTGCCTGTCGGCGGAACTTGAAACCTCCGAGTTGCCGGTTGCGCAATGCCCGCCAGATCAGCCGCTCGGCGTTCGTCGAGTCCCGCCTGAGGCGGCGGGCGTGCGGGTTGGTTCTGCCGATCGGAGCAGTAACCCTCACCCCGACCCTCTCCCGCGAGCGGGAGAGGGGGTAACGGCCGCGCTGCTCATGAGCCCTCTCCCGCTTGCGGAGAGGGGGTAACCGCCGCGCTGCTCATGAGCCCTCTCCCGCCTGCGGGAGAGGGTTGGGTGAGGGTTCCTTCTCGCCTTCCTCCTCTCCGCCCACTTGCGTCAGCATGAACGCATAGGCCTCGGCGATCTCCTTGAGGTGGTCCCACCGACCCGACTTGCCGCCGTGGCCGGCACCCATGTTGATCTTCAAAAGCAGCACATTGCCGTCGGTCTTGGTCGCCCGGAGCCTGGCCGCCCACTTGGCCGGCTCCCAATACGTCACGCGCGGATCGTTGAGCCCGCCGGTGATCAGCATCGGCGGATAGTCCTGGGCCTTGACGTTGTCGTACGGCGAGTAGCTGCGGATCAGCTCGAACGCCGCCTTGTCGGTGATCGGGTTGCCCCATTCCGGCCATTCGCCGGGAGTCAGCGGCAGAGTGTCGTCGAGCATCGTGTTGAGGACGTCGACGAACGGCACGTCGGCGACCACCGCGCCCCACAGCGCCGGATCGCTGTTGGCGACCGCGCCCATCAGCTCGCCGCCGGCCGAGCCGCCCTGGATGGCGATGTTGCCGGGGCTGGTGAAGCCGGCCGCGATCAGGCCCTTCGCTGAGTCGACGAAGTCGTTGAAAGTGTTGGTCCGCTTGTCGAGCTTGCCCTGCAGGAACCAGTCGTGGCCGAGATCGTCGCCGCCGCGGATGTGGGCGATCGCGAACGCCCAGCCGCGGTCGAGCAGGCTGATTCGGCTGGTCGAAAAGCTCGGCGGGACCGCATAGCCATAGGCGCCGTACGCGTAGAGCAGCAGCTTGCCGGTGCCATCCTTGCTGAAATCCCTGGGATAGACGACCGACACCGGCACGCGCTGGCCGTCGCGCGCCGCAACCATCAGGCGCTCGGTCCGGTAGAGCGACGGGTCGTAGCCCGACGGGATCTCCTGGACCTTGAGCGTTTCCAGCTCGCCGCTGTGGGGGTGGTAATCGTAGACCGTCTGCGGGGTGACCATCGACGAATAGATGAGGCGGTACGCGTCGGGCGCGAACTCGGGGTTGCCACCGAAGCCGGCGCTGTAGCTCGCCTCCCCGAACGGGATTCGGGTCTCCTCGCCCGAATATTTTCGGAGCACCAGCTGGTCGAGGCCCTCGACCCGCTGCGTGATCGCGAGATGGTCGCGGAACGAAGTCGCGCCGCGCAGATAGACCTGGGCGGAGCCGGCGATCACCGTCGTCCACTCGTTCGGTGCCGCCGGATCGGCCTCGGCGAGGCGGAAATTCACATGCTCGTCGTTGGTGACGATCCACAGTTTCCCGTGCGCCGAATCGACCGAATATTCGCACTTTTCCTTGCGCGGCGAGATCAGGACCGGAGCAGCGGTCGGGTCGGCGGCGGGGACGAAGCGCACCTCGGTGGTCGCGTTGTCGCCGGTGGCGATGAAGATCAGCTCGCGGTCCTGCGAGCGCGACAAATGGACCGAAAAACCGAGCTCCTCGGTCTCCTCGTACAAGGTCACATCCTCGTCGGCGGGACGGCCGAGCCGGTGGAACCGCGCCCGGTAGCTGCGCCAGTTCTCGTTGACCTCGTTGAATACGATGCCCTGGCTGTCGCTCGACCAGACCGGTTGGCCGATGGCGACGTCGGTCACCGTCTCGATGTCCTTGCCCGACGCGATGTCGCGAATTCGCAGCTTGAAGCGCTCCGAGCCATTGTCGTCGACCAGCACCGCCAGCAGCCGGCCGTCGGGGCTCGCTTCGATCGCTCCCAGGCGGAAATATTCCTTGCCCTCGGCCTCGGCCGGCTCGTCGAACAGCAGCTCGTCCGGCCCGCCGGCGAACTTTTTCCGGTACCAGCTGCGATACTGAGCGCCGGGCGAGAACGCCCACCAGTACAGCCATTCCCCGTCGCGGATCGGGACCGAGCTTTCGTCCTCCTTGAGCCGCCCCTTCATCTCCCCGAACAGTGTATCGATCAGCCCCTGGTGGGGCTGCATCGCCTGCTGAAAATAGTCGTTCTCGGCCTGGAGGTAGGCGAGCACCTGCTCGTCGTGGACCTGCGGGTATCCCGGGTCGCGCAGCCAGTGCCACGGGTCCTCGATCGTCTCGCCATGCGCGTCATAACGGTGGGGGCGCTGCTCGGCGCGGGGTGGCTGAATAAGGTCCGTCAAAACAAACTCCGTTCGGGCTGAGCCTGTCGAAGCCCTGCACTTTATTCTAGGGTCCTAGTAAAGAAGGACGGTCCTTCGACAATGGTTGAAACGCATCGTCCCCCAGACGATGCTGGTTTCAATCATCAGGACGAACGGAGTGTGTGAATGTCGAGTTATGCCGACCGCCTGAAAGCCCTTCGCGAGCAATTGAAGGCCGACCGCCTCGACGGCTTCGTCGTGCCGCTGACCGACGAGCATATGAGCGAATATGTCGGCAGCTATGCCCAGCGGCTCGCCTGGCTGACCGGCTTCGAGGGCTCGGCCGGCTCGGCGGTCGTGCTTCCCGAGGAGGCGGCGATCTTCGTCGACGGCCGCTACACGCTGCAGGTCCGTGCACAGGTCAGCGCCAGTGAGTGGAGCTATCAGTCGGTGCCCGAGACCAGCATCACCGACTGGTTGAAGGAGCATGCCCCGGAAGGTGCGCGGATCGGCTACGACCCGTGGCTCCACAGCCGCGACTGGGTGAAGAAAGCCGGCGAGGCGCTTGCCGCCCGCGGCGCAAGCCTGGTGGCCGTCAAGCGCAACCCGATCGACGCGGTGTGGGACGGCCGCCCGGAAGCTTCCAAGGCCCATCTGATCGTCCACTCCGAGCAACATGCGGGCAAGAGCGCGGCCGAGAAGCGCACCGAGATTGCCGACTGGCTGACCAGGCAGGGCGCCGACGCGGCGGTCCTGTCGGCGCTCGATTCGATCGCCTGGGCCTTCAACGTCCGCGGCGCCGACGTCGCCCGGACCCCGGTCGCTCTGGCCTACGCCCTGGTCCACTCGGACGGCACCGCCGACCTGTTCGTCGCGGCTGAAAAGGTCGGCGCCGACGTCCGTCAGCACCTCGGCAATGGCGTGAGGCTGCACGAGCGCTCGCAGTTCGAGCCGGCGCTGGCCCGGCTCGCCGGCAAGACCGTCGCCGTCGACCCCGAGCGAGCGGTCGCGGCGATCTTCGAGGCGCTGGACAAGGCCGGCGCCAGGATCGTCGCCGTCCGCGATCCCACGGTGCTTCCCAAGGCGATCAAGAATCCCGCCGAGATCGCCGGCCACAAGGCCGCCCAGGAGCGCGACGGGGCGGCGATCGCCCGCTTCCTCAAATGGGTCGAGTCGGAGGCCCCGGGCGGCGAGGTCGACGAGCTGACCGCATCGGACCGCCTCGAAGCGCTGCGCAAGGAGAATCCCGAGCTTCGCGACCTGTCGTTCGACACCATCTCGGGCGCCGGCCCGAACGGCGCCATCGTCCACTACCGCTCGAGCGCCAAGACCAACCGCAAGCTCGAGCCCGGCAGCCTCTATCTGGTCGATTCGGGCGGCCAATATGTCGACGGCACCACCGACATCACCCGCACCGTGCCGATCGGCGAGCCGACGCAAGAGATGCGCGACCGCTTCACGCGGGTCCTCAAGGGGCACATCGCCGTCGCCACCGCGCTGTTCCCCAAGGGCACTCGCGGCAGCCAGCTCGACAGCTTCGCCCGCCGCCCGCTGTGGGAGGCGGGGCTCGACTACGCCCACGGCACCGGCCACGGGGTCGGCAGCTTCCTGTCGGTCCACGAAGGGCCGCAACGCATTGCCCCGGTCGGCAGCTCGCAGTCGGGCGGCGACGAGCCGCTGCGCGCCGGGATGATCCTCAGCAACGAGCCCGGCTATTACAAAAGCGGCGAGTACGGCATCCGCATCGAGAATCTGGTGCTGGTCGTCGACAAGCAGGTCGCCGGGGCGGAAAAGGAGATGCTCGGCTTCGAGACCCTGACCCACGCGCCGATCGAGCGGCGGCTGGTCGTCCGCGAGATGCTGAGCGCCGAGGAGCTCGACTGGCTCGACGCCTACCACGCCGGCGTGCTCGAGAAGATCGGCCCGCGGCTCGAAGGCGAAGACCGCGCCTGGCTCGAAGCCGCCTGCGCGCGGCTCTAGCGCACGACCCAAACCCCGTTCGTCCTGAGCGAAGTCGAAGGGCGCACCTCAAGCCTCCGTGCCAGCGCCCTTCGACTGCGCTCCGCTCCGCTCAGGACGAGCAGTCCTTTTCTTCTTTTCCCGGCGCCAGCTCCCGCGCCTGCGCCTTGCGCCGCTGCAAATTCTCCCTGAGCGCGGCCGCCAGCCGCTGGTCGCGGTCCTTTTTCTTGTCGGTCATCGGCCCCATTTTGGCGGCGGCGAGGACGGGCGGCAAGCCGGGTTGACAGGAAAGCGCGCCCACGGTCAAAGGCGCCACCTCCTCGCAGTGCTGCCGTAGCTCAGTGGTAGAGCGCATCCTTGGTAAGGCTGAGGTCGTGAGTTCAATCCTCACCGGCAGCACCACTCTTTTCAATGACTTAGCTCCAATCCCGACTTGCCCACAATGTTCTAGGCAGCATCTAGGCAGCAGCGGCCACCATAAAAATCAGCCTATGCCTAATATATGTTGGTCCAGCTAGCCGGGATTAGAACCGGCGCGTGCAAAGCTAAGGTCTGCTTTGGGTGGAAAGCGGACACTCGGCCTGACGCTTCTAACAATCGTGGAGCATGGCCTTACACAGAAACTCGTCGGCCTGTTCCCGATGCTGGGCGGACGGCTCCCCGCGCACGTATGCCCTCACGATCGACTGTTGGCCACGAAGCACGTTTTCTGCGGCGATGTTCAAGTCCGGTCGGGAAATCAGGAGGGAGAATTCCCCCGGCGAGAAATGCTCTTCCGAGTAGAGGGTTCTCATCTCGTGACTCGAAGCGAAATTCTCAGCACGCCGTTTGATTCCAGCCCCGCCGTAAGGCGGTGTGGCGACGAGAACGGTCATAAACGGAGAGGTTTCGTAAATCACATCCGAGCGGCGTTCGCATGATGCACTTACGGATGCGACGAGGATTGCCATCGTGACCCTGAGAGCAAGAACTCTGGAGCGGCACATGCCGCTAAGCTGAACCATCCGACTAATGTCCGCAATGGGTCGAAAGCGGACGCTGGCCGAATGTCCGGTTTGGGTGGAAAGCGGACATTAGTGGCGCTTCGCCAGTGACGTTTGCAGCGACGAGAAGACGGCGCTCGCCGGACCCAAGGCACATAGCGCAACGACCAAGGTAAGGAGCGGGTCGTCATAAGACCCGTAGGCGGTGTCGAGCGCCTTCAGAGTGACGAGTCCGACTAAGACGACCACGTTCACAGCAATCAGCCAGTTGACCACCAAAGTCTCGGCCTTTCGCGCGCGTATGGCGTTCACGAAGCAGAGCGCGGCCAAGAGACAGCGGCCACCGATCCACCATACACTCAGCCAGACGTCTTCTGGCTCTCGCGCATAATCAGCGATGTTCTCTGGAAGGAAGAGGAGGAATACCAAGGCTGTAAGGACGACCAAGGCTCCGCCGGTCCAGTTAGCTATGCGTACGAAGGCCAGCACCTCCTCAGCTTATAGAGTATGCGAATGTCCGCAATGGGTCGAAAGCGGACATTGGCGCCCGATCCGCATCTCTCGCCGATCAGTAGCTCGGCTCGAGCAGCCCCTCGATCACATGGTGCTGGATCACCTGCTCGAGCTGGTCGGTGACTCGGTAGGTGAGGTGGTCGCGAACGCGCGGCGGAAGGCTGTCGAGATAGCCGCGCGTGACCTGCAGATCGTGGTGGTTGGCGTTGGTGCCGTCGGGCGCGTCGGCGGCGACGACCAGCACGGGCCGAGCCTCGCTGGAGCGGTTGGCGGTGCCGCGGTGGATGGTCAGCGCCGATCGCGCCGAAATGTCGCCGCGCTGCGGCAGTTTCTGCACCGCTCGCGAGATGTAGCGCTCCCAGATGCCCTTGTCGGGGAACATCCCGTCCCGGGCGCCGGCGATGTCGTCCCACTGGGTGCCGAGCGCGATCTCGAACGCACCATGCTCCGGCGTGGTGTCGACGGACGTCAGGTTGAAGGCCAGGCTGTTCAGCCGGCGCCCTTTCAGGGTCGCCTCGGGTGACGGGAAATCCCGGTGCCACGGCTGGTCGGCGGCGCCTGGAAACGGGATGTCGAAGCCGATTTCGACGATCCTGTATTCCGGCCCGAGCACCGCTTCGCAGACGGCGACGAACCACGGGTGGGTGGCGATGTCGACAAAGCCGCGGACGCGCTCGGGCTGGACTTCGACGTACCAGCGCTGCGGGCCGCGCGGCAGAACTCCGCCCGGAACCGCCTTGGCTTCCTCGAACAGGGCGAGGATGTCCTCGTGCATCGAATCCGCCCAGTCGGGCGTGAAGGCGCCTTTCAGCCCGATGATTCCATCGCCGTAGAGACCGCCCATGATGGCGGACACGTCATGATCCTGATCCTCGATCGCGCTCACCCGGACCTCCTCCAATCCGCCAGCGAGAATATCACCTTTGGCTTGCCATGCGAGCGGCGATCCGCTTGGGAGCCGACCGCGATGCGATTTTTTTCGGACAATGCGGCCGCGGCGCACCCGGCGGTGCTCGACGCGATCGCCGCCTCCAATCGCCTCGACACCGCCTACGACGGCGACGAATGGAGCGCGCGGCTAGACAGCGCCTTTTCCGACCTGTTCGAAACGAGGGTGCGGGCGCTGTGGGTGACGACGGGCACGGCGGCCAACTGCCTCGCGCTCGCCGCGCTGTGCCCGCCGCATGGCGGCATCATCTGCCACCGCGACGCGCATATCGAGAACGACGAGGCCGGAGCTCCGGGTTTCTACACCCACGGCGCCAAGCTGATCCTGGTCGACGGGCCCGGCGCCAAGGTCACCCCCGGCTCGGCAAGCGCCGCGATCGCCCGAATCCGAAAGGACGTCCACCAGGTCCAGCCGCGCGCGCTGTCGATCACCAACGCGACCGAATATGGCCTCGCCTTCTCGGCGGACGAGGTCGCGGCGCTCGGCGAGCTGGCCCGCTCCCACGCGCTCGGTTTCCACGTTGACGGAGCGCGCTTCGCCAATGCCGTCGCGACGCTCGGCTGCGCTCCGGCGGATTTGACCTGGCGCTCCGGCGTCGACGCTTTGTCGTTCGGGTTCGTCAAGAACGGCGGCCTCAACGCCGAGGCTCTGATCCTGTTCAAAACCGAGCTTGCCGACGAGGTGCTGGTCCGCCGCAAGCGCGCGGGCCATTTGCTGTCGAAAGGCCGGATGCTTGCCGCGCAGATTCTGGCGATGCTCGAGGGTGACCTGTGGCTGGCCAATGCGCGCTCGGCCAACGCCGCCGCTCAGTCGCTCGCCCAGGCCGACCCCGGCCGCCTCGTCTATCCGGTCGAGGCCAACGAGGTCTTCCTCAAGGTCACGGCCGACGAAGCCGCCGATCTGCGCTCCCAGGGCTTCGATTTCTACGACTGGGGCCACGGACAAATCCGACTGGTCACCAGCTGGGACCAGCACGGCGAGGCGGTCGCCAAGCTCGCCGCGGCCATCGCCGCGCTGTGACGTCCCGCCCCCGGCCCGACCTTTCGGTCGTCGTCCCGTTCATCATCTTCACCGGCATCTGGGGCTCGACCTGGATCGTCATTCGCGACCAGCTCGGCACCGTCCCGCCGCAATGGTCGGTCGCCTACCGCTTCGTCATCGCCGCAACCGCCATGGCGCTGGTCGCCGCCTACAAGGGCGAAAGCCTGCGC
Source organism: Sphingomonas sp. (assembly GCF_013812825.1). Classification (GTDB taxonomy): domain Bacteria; phylum Pseudomonadota; class Alphaproteobacteria; order Sphingomonadales; family Sphingomonadaceae; genus Sphingomicrobium. The sequence goes on from NZ_JACCSU010000064.1 coordinate 25,648, forward strand.
CTCGACCGACGCAGCCTGGTCGCGGTCATTTTCCTCGGGTTCACGCAGTTCTGCGTCAACTTCAACGTCGTCTATTTCGCCGAGCGGCACATCACCTCCGGAGTCGTCGCGACGGTGTTCGCGCTGCTGATGATTCCGAGCACTTTGCTCGGCTGGGCGTTCCTCGGCCAGCGCCCGACCGGCCGCTTCGTTCTGAGCTCGCTGGTCGCGATCGCCGGAATCGGCTTGATGTTCGCCCATGAGCTGCGCGAGAATATCGCGCGATCCGAGCAGATCCTCGCCGGCATCGGCCTCACCCTGATTGGAATGGTCGCCGCCTCCGCGGCCAACGTCTTCCAGGCGCGGCCGAGGGTTCGCCGGTTTCCGCTGTTCGCGCTGCTTGCCTGGTCGATGGCCGCCGGCGCGGTGTTCGACCTCGCCTTTGCCGCAGTGACCGCCGGGCCGCCGGTGATCGACACGCGTCCCGGCTATTGGCTCGGCCTCGTCTATTTGGCGCTCGCCGCAACGGTGCTGACCTTCAGCCTCTACTACCCGGTCGTGCGCAGGATCGGACCGGCCAAGGCCGCCTATTCGAGCGTCCTGGTGCCGATCATCGCGATGGGCTTCTCGACCGCGCTCGAAGGCTATCGCTGGACTCCGCTGGCCTCGGCCGGGGCGCTGCTCGCGCTTGGCGGAATGCTCGGCGCGCTCAGCCGCCCGCGCTCGGTTGTGCCGGCCCCCGACGCCGCCTAAGCCCGCGGGCCATGGACGCCCGAACCATTCCCGAAGAGCCGCGCTCGCCGACCCACGTCACCATCCGCCGCGAGGACTATCGGCCGCCCGAGTGGCTGGTGCCGCAAATCGAGCTCGACTTCATCCTCGACCCCGCCGCGACGCGGGTGCGCTCGAAGCTGGCGGTCACCCGCAACGGCGACCACGACCGGCCGCTGCGGCTCGACGGCGACGAGCTCACGCCTCTCACGGTCGCGGTCGATGGCGGCGACGCCCAGTGGTCGATGGACGGGCCGACGCTCGTCATCGAGCTGGCGGGCGACCGCGCCACGGTCGAGACCGAGGTCGAGATCAACCCGACTGCGAACACCAAGCTCACCGGCCTCTACGCGTCGGGCGGCGGGCTCTACACCCAGTGCGAGGCCGAGGGCTTCCGGCGGATCGCCTTCTTTCCCGACCGGCCCGACGTGCTCAGCCGTTACCGAGTGCGGCTGGACGCCGACGCCGCGGCCTTCCCGGTGCTGCTGACCAACGGTAATTGCGTCGAGTCGGGCCAGGGTGAAGTCGGCCGCCACTGGGCGCAGTGGGAGGACCCGTTCCCCAAGCCGTCTTACCTGTTCGCCCTGGTCGCCGGCGACCTCGCCCCCAACTGCGATCGCTTCACCACCCTGTCCGGCCGCGCCGTCGACCTCGCCATCTGGGTGCGCGAGGCCGACCTGCCCAAGACCCGGCACGCGATGGACAGCCTCAAGGCGGCGATGGAGTGGGACGAGCGGGTCTACGGCCGCGAATATGATCTCGACCAGTTCAACATCGTCGCGGTCAGCGATTTCAACATGGGGGCAATGGAGAACAAGGGCCTTAACATCTTCAATTCGCGGTACATTCTGGCTGACAAGGAAACCGCTACTGACTCCGATTTCGACGCCATCGCCGGGGTCGTCGGCCATGAATATTTCCACAATTGGTCGGGCAATCGGGTCACCTGCCGCGACTGGTTCCAATTGTCGTTGAAGGAAGGCTTCACGGTCTTCCGCGACCAGAGCTTCTCGGCCGACATCGGCAGCCCGGCGGTCAAGCGCATCGAGGACATCCGGCTGCTCCGGGCGGTCCAGTTTCCCGAGGACGACGGCCCGCTCGCCCATCCGGTGCGGCCCGACTCCTACCTCGAGATCTCGAACTTCTACACCGCGACCGTCTACAACAAGGGCGCCGAGCTGATCCGGATGTTCCACACGCTGCTGGGCGCCGAGAAATTCCGCGCCGGGACCGACCTCTATTTCGATCGCCATGACGGGCAGGCGGCGACCTGCGACGACTTCGTCCAGGCGCTCCAGGACGCGAGCGGCACGGATCTCGAGCCGTTCAAGATCTGGTACTCGCAGGCCGGCACTCCGAAGGTGAGCGCGCGGCTCGACCATGACGCGCGTACGCGAACCGCGACGCTGCACCTGGCGCAGCGCGTCGACCCGACTCCGGGCCAGCCCGACAAGCAGCCGATGCCGATCCCGCTGAACACCGCGTTGATCGGCGCCGACAGCGGCCGCGAGGTCGCGCCGGAGCGCCTGATCCTGCTCGACAAGGCCGAGCAGAGCATCCGCTTCGACCAAGTCGCCGAGTCGCCCTTGCTGTCGATCAATCGGGGTTTTTCCGCCCCCGTGATCGTCGAGGCGGAGCGCGCGCCCGAGCAGCTCGAGCGGCTCGCCCGGCACGACAGCGACCCGTTCGCGCGCTTCGAGGCGATGCAGGAGCTGATGCTTCGGGCGCTGATCGCCGGTACGCTCGGCGAGCCGGTCGACACCCAGCCGCTGATCCGCGCGGTCTCGAACACGCTTCGGTCGGATGAGCTCGATCCCGCGTTCAAGGCGGAGGTGATCCTGCCGCCCTCGGAAAGCCAAATCGGCGACCGCATGGACCGCGTCGACCCGGACGCCATTCATGAATCGCGCGAGCGGCTTCGAGCGGCGATCGGCTCGCGGCTTCGCGACGATCTGGTCGCAGCCCGCGGGATCCCCGCCGCCGACGATCTCAGCCCGGCGGCCAAGGGCGCCCGCCGGCTCAGCAGCGTCGCGCTGGGGCTGATCGCCGCCGGCGACCCGCGCGAGGGCGCTTCGCTGGCCAAGGAGCAGTTCGATTTGGCCGCCAACATGACCGACCGCCAAGGCGCGCTGGCCATTCTCGTCTCACTCGACCAGCCGGAGCGGCAGGCCGCGCTCGATGCCTTCTATGACCGGTTCAGGGACGACCCGCTGGTGGTCGACAAATGGTTCGCGCTGCAGGCGACCGCGCAGCGCCGCGACACGCTCGATGAAGTCGAGCGCCTGGCCGCGCATCCGGCGTTCACCCTCGCCAACCCCAACCGGCTGCGCGCGCTCGCCGGCAACTTCAGCGCCAACCAGTGGGCGTTCCACCACGGCTCCGGGCGCGGCTACCGATTCCTCGCCGACATGATCCTCGCCGCCGACAAGTTGAACCCGCAGGTCGCCGCTCGGCTGGTGCCGGCGTTCGGGCGCTGGCGGCGCTTCGACGAGGCACGCGCGGCGCTCATGCGCGCCGAGCTCGAGGCGATGGTCGCCGCTCCCGGCCTGTCCAAGGATGTCTACGAACAGGCCTCGAAGAGCCTGGGCTAGCGCCTAGCGGGCGATCCAGCTCGCCGCTTCGAGCGCGACCTGGTTGGCCGCCTGGTTGAGCGCGTAGCCGACGTTGGCCGCGTCGGGGGTGGTCGGCACCCTGGCCTCGAACCGGCGAGTCTCGACGCGCGTCCCGCCGGCTGTCGAAATGGCTCCGTCGAAGCGCACGATGACCGCTTGCTCGGCGGCGTCGTAGCCCATTTTGTGCAGCTCTCCGGCCACCTGCACGCCCGGGTCGAGCGTCGCCTGCCTGGGGTCCAGCACTACCCGGCCGGTGGTCCGCCGCACGGTTTCGGCCAGCAAGGACTGGAACAGGCGGTCGGGCGTATCGACCCACTGCAGGTCCTCGATATAGGCGACTTCCATGTGGCTGACCTGCGCCGGCACCCGCACTGTTCGAAGCTCCTTGCCGATGACCGGAACCGCGATCGTCACCGCCTGGCCGGCGCCGACGGTGCGCGTGAATTCGCCTTGAAGCGCCGCCTGCGGAGTGAGCGTCAGCAGAGTCGGCGGAGTCTTTCCGCCGCCAAGCAAACCGCCAAGCGAGCAGGCGCTGAGCGCGAGCCCGAGAACGGCCGCAACGGCAGTGCGCAACAGCGGCTTCATCAACGCCTCCTCGCCGGCTTGTAGTCGGGCAATTTCTCCGGCCCGAGCGCGCCGCCGATGCCCTCCTGCTCCAGCCGTTCGGAAAAGCCGCGCAGGGTCACCGTCAGCTCGCGCATGTCGCGCACCAGGCGGTTGACCTCCGGAAGCGTCGACTTGGTCAAATTCTGCACTCCCGGGCGCGCGTCCGCGACCATCGCGTCGAGGTTGCTGGCGGCGCGCTCGACCCCGGCGATCGCGCGCCGAAGGTCCTGGGCCGCCGGCCGCCCTTCCTCGTTGACCAGCCGGTTGGTGCTGTCGGCGAGCACTCCGACCCGCTGGGCGGCGATGCCGGCGTTGCGCGCTGCAATCCGCGCATCACCGATTGCGTCGGCGAGGTCGGGGGCCCGCTCGGCGAGGACGTCGGTGGTCCGCTTCATGTTGTCGAGGATGTCGGCGATCGCGTTCTGGTTCTCGTCGCTGAGCAGCTCGGTCAGGCGCTCGGTCAGCCGCTGGATCCGGTCGATCAGCTCGGGAGCGCTGTTGAGCAGTGCGCCGAGTCCGCCCGAGCTCGACGGGATCACTGGGCAGCCCTGCGGTCCCGGCTGGCTGAGCGGCCGGCCGCCCTTGACCGCGCCGGTCAGCTGGATTTCGCTGACTCCGGTGAAGCCCACTCCCTTGATCTCCGCGGTCGTGCCCTGGAGAACCGGCGTCTGGTCGTCGACGTTGATCCTCACCCAGACGAACTCCGGACGGTCGGGAAGCAGCGAGATGCTCTCGATCGTGCCGACCGGGACGCCCGAGAAGCTGACCGTCGAGCCCTTGTTGAGCCCTCCAACCGCCTGCGCGAAGTAAATGTCGAAGCAGCGCGTCGTCTTCGTCGACAGGCCCGCCAGCCAGACGGTGAACAGCAAAAGCCCCGCGAGCATCGCGAGGACCACTGCACCGACCAGCACGTGATTGGACCGCGTTTCCATCAGGCCTCGACGGCTTCCTTATAGTTGCCGGCCGCAGCGCGACCGCGTGGGCCATTAAAATATTCTTGAATCCAAGGATGTTCCAATGACAATAGTTCCGGAATCGTTCCAACCGCCACAACTTTTTGGTCGGCGATCACCGCGACCCGGTCGCAGATCGTGTGCAGCGTGTCGAGGTCGTGGGTGATCAGGAACACGGTGAGCTCGAGCTTTTCCTTGAGCGCCAGGATCAGCTCGTCGAAGGCGGCGGCGCCGATCGGGTCGAGGCCGGCGGTCGGCTCGTCGAGGAACAAAAGCTCCGGGTCGAGCGCCAGCGCCCGGGCGAGCCCGGCGCGCTTGCGCATCCCGCCCGACAGTTCGGCCGGAAATTTGGGCCCGGCGTCGGCCGGAAGCCCGCTCATCGCGATCTTGTAGGACGCGATCTCGTCGAGCAGCGGCGGCTTCAGATACGGGAAATATTCGTGGATCGGCACCTCGACATTCTCGGCCACGGTCAGGGTCGAGAACAAGGCCCCGTTCTGGAACAGAATCCCCCACCGCCGGCGGATGTTCTTGGCCTCGTCCTCGCTTCGGCCGACCATATTCTCGCCGAGCACTTCGATGTCGCCCTCGTCGGGCGTTTGCAGGCCGATGATCGATCGCATCAGCACCGACTTGCCGGTGCCCGATCCGCCGACGACCCCCAGGATCTCGCCGCGCCGGACGTCGAGCTCCAGGCCGTCGTGGACAAGCTCGTCGCCGAAGCTGTTGCGCAGGCCGCGAACGGTGATGATCGGTTTCTCGCTCATTTCCAGCCGATCGAGCTGAAGAACACGGCGAACATCGCGTCGAGCACGATGACGAGGAAGATCGACTGGACCACCGCCGTGGTGGTTCGCATCCCGACTTCTTCGCTGTTGCCCTGGACCAGCATGCCCTGGAAGCAGCCGGCCAGGCCGATGATGAAGCCGAACACCGGCGCCTTGATGAGTCCGATCCACAAGTCGGTGATCGGCACGACTTCCTGCAGGCGCTGGATATAGGTCGTCGGGGGAATTCCAAGCTGCAGCCAGACGAAGATGCCGCCGCCAAGCAGCGACATCATCATCGCCCAGAACGCGAGCAACGGCATCATGATGGTGCTGGCAATCAGCCTCGGGATGACCAGCGCCTCGATCGGCGACACGCCGATGGTGCGCATCGCGTCGATTTCCTCGGTGATTTTCATCGTCCCGATCTGGGCGGCGAAGGCCGATCCCGAGCGGCCGGCGACCATGATCGCGGTCATCAGAGTGCCCAGCTCGCGGACGGTGATCCGGCCGATCAAATTGATGGTGAAGACTTCGGCGCCGAACTGCTCGAGCTGCACCGCGCCCTGCTGGCCGACGACGATCCCGATCAGGAAGCTCATCAGGCCGATGATCCCCAGCGCCCGGATCCCGACCACGTCGAAGCGCTGGACGACGGCGTTCACTCGGAAACGCCTGGGATGGGCGACCAGGTTGGCGAACGCGACCAGGGTCGAGCCGAAGAAAGCGAGCAGCCCGACCAGCGTCCGGCCGAGCTCAAGGATCCATTGGCCGAGCTCGTCGAGGACATAGAAAAACCCGCTGGCGCCCTCGGGGTGGACCTTGACCGGCTTGTCGGCCTCTGCGACCTGCTCGAGCAGGCTCTGTTCCTCCGGGGTGGCGCCGACCACTTTCGCGCCGCGGTCGCGGACCGTTCGATAGACCAGCCAGGCTCCGACGGTGTCCATTTTCTCGACCTTCGACAGGTCGATGGTCAGCGGATCGCTCAGCGATTCGATCTCGCGAGCGGTCGTGGCGGCGCGGGTAATGGTCAGCGCGCCGGCAATTCGATAGGTCTCGCCGGCACCCTCGCGTGCCCCCCGGGATTCCGCGGCGGTTTGATCGTCATCGGCCATCAGGCCTAGATTAGTGCGCGAAATCCTTCACATGGGCAAGTATTGCGCCGCCGCGGCCCAGTCCGGCCGGGCCGCCACTTTCCTGCCGCCATTGTCGCCTCTAAGCCGCTCGGTCATGTCGAGCGACGCGCCCCTGTTGTTTGTCCCCGTCGGGTCGAACTCGGCGCGACTGTTCGGGCTCGACGCCAAGGCCCGCGCCTGCCGCCTCGCCGCCAATGCCGGCTTCGAGTGCGCGGACTCGCCGCCGGGCGGGCGCGAAGCTCTCCTGGCGAGCCTCGATTATGCGTGGGACCCGGCCTGGCTGACGGAGATGGCCAACCGCCCGGCAACCGTGCTGACTCTGGGCGGCAAGCCGGTGCTCGCCCATGTTCCCGCCGACGCTTCCGCGGCTGCGCTCGCGCAAGCCCTCGTCAAGGGCGACATGACCGCGCTGGCGGGCCTCGAAAGGGTCGAGGCGGAAACGGTCGAGCTCAGCTACCGCAAGCTGCGCAAGCGCGACCGCCCGTTCGTCATGCCGCTCGATCCCGCCGATCCGGAGCCGGTCGAGCGCGCCGCCTATGACGCCAGCTACAAGGGCGTGACCGACGCGCTGACGCTCTATCTGTGGCGTCGCCCCGCTTTCTATTTGACCCGCTGGGCGGCCGAGGCGGGCCTCACTCCCAACATGGTGACCGCGGCCGGCTTCGTCCTTTGCGTGCTCGCCTTCTGGTTGTTCTGGGAGGGGCATTACTGGCTCGGGATCGCCGCCGGCTTCGTCTTCATGGTCCTTGACACGGTCGACGGGAAGCTCGCCCGCTGCACCGGCACCTCGTCGGAATGGGGCAATCTGTTCGATCACGGAATCGACCTCGTCCACCCGCCATTCTGGTGGTGGGCGTGGCTTCACGGGCTCGAAGCCTACGGTCGTCCGCTGGAGCCGATCTACGAAACCATGCTGCTGTGGGTGATCATCGGCGGCTATGTCGCCCAGCGGCTGATCGAGGGTATTTTCCTGCGCCGCCACGGCATGCATATCCACGTCTGGCGGCCGATCGACAGCCAGTTCCGGCTGGTCACCGCGCGGCGCAACCCGAACATGGTGATCCTGTTCGCCGCCTTGCTGTTCGGCCGCCCCGACATCGGCATCGAGCTGGTCGCCCTGTGGACCCTCGTCTCCCTGATCTTCCACGCGGTCCGGATGGCGCAGGCCACGGTCCGGGCCGAGCAGGGCCGGGAGGTGGTGTCGTGGCTGGCATGAGGTTCGCGCTGGCATGAGCGGCCTTACCGCGATCGTGCTCGCCGGCTCGCGCCCGGGCAGGGACGCGTTCGCGGAAGAGCACGGCACCGACCTCAAGGCGCTGATCCTGGTCGGCGGCGAGGCGATGGTCCGACGCCCCGTCGCCGCCTTGCTGTCGAGCGACCGGATCGCCGCGGTCCGGGTGCTCGCTCAGCAGGCGCCGCGGATTGCGCAGGTTCTGCCTTCCGACCCACGGCTGACGGTGGACGCTTCGGGCGCGACCATCGCCGAGACCCTGGAGCGGGTGTGCAGCGATCCCTCCACCCGATGGCCGGTGCTGCTGACGACCGCCGACCACGCATTGCTCGACGCGGCCATGATCGACGACTTCTGCAATCGCTCGGCGGACGCCGACATCGCCATCGCCGTGGTCGAGCGCCAGTCCTTGCTCAAGCGCCTGCCGGCGACCCGCCGCACCTGGATCCGCTTCCGGGGAGGGGCCTACAGCGGCGCCAACCTGTTCCTGCTGGGCTCGCCGAGCGTCGCTCCAGCGATTGCACTGTGGCGGTCGGTCGAGCAGGACCGCAAGAAGGGCTGGCGATTGCTGTGGGCGATGGGCCCGGCGCTGTTCCTGGGAAGCGTGCTTCGGCTGCTGACGCTTCAAGAGGCGCTGCGGCGGATCGGTCGCAAGCTCCGCCTCGACGTGCGGGCGGTCGAAATGGCCAACCCGCTCGCCGCGGTCGACGTCGACAAGCCCGGCGACCACGCGCTGGTCGAGGCGATCCTCGCGGGCCGCGCATGAACAGACATCAATGAGCGACCTGGCGATCTACGACCTCGACCGGACGCTCACCCGCCGGGCGACCTACACGCCGTTCCTGCTCCACTGCGCGCTCCGCCGGGCGCCGTGGCGGCTGCTGCTCCTGCCGTTCGTGCTCGCCTCGATGCTGCTTTACGTGGCGAGGATCATCGACCGCGGGCGCCTGAAGGAAATCAACCACCAGCTGCTGCTCGGCCGCTGGATCCACCCCAGCGACCTCAAGCCGCTGGTCGACAGCTTCGCCGATGCGACCGTCGCTCACAACGTCCGTCCCGGCGCTCGAACGGCCATCGTGCGCGACAGGATGGAGGGCCGCCGCCTGATTCTCGCGACCGCCTCCTACCGCCTCTACGCGAACGCAATCGCCGACCGCCTCGGCTTCGACGACGTCATCGGCACCGGCTCGGTGATCGGGCTCGACGAGCGCATTCGCTCGCGGATCGAGGGCGAGAATGCCTACGGCGAAGCCAAGCTTCGGATGATCGCCGAATGGGTCGAGAAGTCCGGCCTGACCGGCCGCCACGGCCACGTCCGCTTCTATTCCGATCATGCGTCGGACGCGCCGACGTTCGAGTGGGTCGACGAGCCGGTCGCCGTCAACCCCCACGCGCGCTTGCGGCGCCTCGCGAGGACCCGCGGCTGGGCGATCGAGGACTGGGGTTAGCTAGCCGCCCGCCGGTCCTTCCTTCGAGCGCGCATGCGCAGTGCGAAAATGCTCCCGCCGATGACGGCAGCGACGCCGATCTTCTTCGCCAGCCCGGTCTTGTTGTGCTTCCACTCCGCCGGGACGCCCATTTCCTTGGGGATGTTGGGCACCTTGCCGCGCGCCAAATCGTCGACGAGCCCTTCGACCATGTTCACCCCGTCGGCACCCAGCAGGATCATCCAATGGGGCCCATCAGTGAGTCGGCGGTCAAACCGCCTGCAGAGCGTTCTCGAAGTCGGCGATCAGGTCGTCGGCGTCCTCGACCCCGATCGAGATTCGCACCAGATTGTCGGTGATGCCAAGCGTCTGCTTGCGTTCGTCGGGGACCGATAGATGGGTCATCGCCGCGGGCGCGCTAGCCAAGGTCTCGGTACCCCCCAGGCTGACCGCCAAATGGGCAATGGTCAGCGCGTCGAGGAACGCGAACGCCTCCTTCTCGCCGCCCTTCAGATAGAGCGAGAAGGTCGACCCGGCGCCGGTGCAGTGACGGTTGTAGATGTCCGCCTGCCGCGAGCCTTCGTCGAGGAAGCCGAGATAGACGACGCTTTCCACCTTGGGATGGTCGCGCAGGAACGCGCACACTTTGGCCGCATTGTCGCCGGCGCGCACCATTCGCAATTCGAGCGTCTCGAGGCTCCGAAGCAGCATCCACGCGGTGTTCGGGTCGCAGATCGTGCCGATGGTGTTGCGCATCATCCGCACCTGGTCGATCAGCGCCTGCCGCCCGACCAGCCCGCCGGCGACGAGGTCGCTGTGCCCGCCGGCATATTTGGTCAGGCTGTAGATCGTCAGGTCGGCGCCCTGCTTCAGCGGGTGCGCCCACAGCGGGCCCAAGAACGTGTTGTCGATCGCGATCGGCGGGCGCTCGCCCGCTCCAAACGCGGCGTTGCGCGCCGCCGCGACCGCCTCGACGTCGACCAGCACGTTGGTCGGGTTGGCCGGGCTTTCGAGATAGATCAGCGATACCCGGCCCTTGGCCTTGGCCTGCGCGATCACCTCGTCGATCTCCTCGCGGGTCGCGCCGGCCGGGAAGTCGAGCCACGACACTCCGAACCGGCCGAGGATCTTGGCGATCAGAGTCTCGGTCGCCGCGTACAGGGGCCCCGAGTGAACCACCACGTCGCCAGGCTGGACGAAGGTCAGCAACAGGGTCGCGATCGCCGCCATCCCGCTCGAGAAGGACAAGGCGTCGTCGGCCTGCTCCCAGATGCTCAGGCGATCCTCGAGGATTTCCTGGTTGGGCCCGTTGAAGCGCGAATAGACCAGCCCCTCGGCACCGCCCGGCCGCTTGCCCGTGACTCCTTCGAAGAAGCGCTTCCCGGCGGCGGCGTTCTCGAACACGAAGGTCGAGGTCAGGAACACCGGCGGCTTCAGCGAGCCCTCGCTCAGCGCCGGGTCGAAACCGTAGCCCATCATCAGCGTCGATGGGCTGAGCTTGTGATTGCCGATGCTGGTCGGCGAAGGCTTGGGCTTGCGCCTCGGGCTCGCGCCGCTCAGTTCCGATTCGTCTGTGCCGGATTCTTCGTGGGCCATGCTCGGCCTCTAGCCCATCAGCGCCGCGATCAGCCAGACAATCCCGACCATCAGCGGCACTCCGGCAAGATCGATCAGCAGCCCCGCCTTGAGCATTCGCGGCAAGGCGATATGGCCGGTCGCCCAGGCGATCGCGTTGGGCCCGGTCCCCGACGGCAGCATGAAGCCCCAGCTCGCCGCCCACGCCGCCGGCAGGGCGAGCAGGATCGGGTCGATGCCGGTCGCGGCGATGATCCCGGCGACCACCGGGATGATCCCGCTGGCGGCGGCGACGTTCGAGGCGAACTCGGTGATGACGATGACAATCGCCACCAGCACCACCGCGACCACCAGCGGGTGGACCGACCGCAGCGGCTGCAGGGCGACCCCGAGCCAGTCGCCGAGCCCCGACTCGCCCATCCCGGCGGCCAGCGCGAGGCCGCCGCCGAACAGCATGATCACCCCCCACGGCGCGCGGTTCGCTTCCTCCCAGTTGAGGATCCCCCGCCCGGTGCCGTCGGGGATGACGAACAACAGCAGCGCGCCGGCGATCGCGATCGTCCCGTCGGTCAGCGAATTGGCCGGCAGGAACGGGGTGAGCAACGGAATCGCGACCCAGCCCGCGACCACCGCGGCGATCAGCGGCACCAGCCGCTTTTCGGCGATGCTCCATTGCCCGGCGGTGCCGATCCCGGCCAGCGCCTGCGCCGGGTTGAAGTCGGTGACCTGGACCCGCTGGACCTTCATCAGGATCCACCAGCTGATCGGGATCGCCAGCAGCACCAGCGGGATTCCGTACATCGCCCACATCAGGAAGCTGATGTGCAGTCCGGTCGCCCGCTCGATGATCCCGGCGGCGATCGCGTTGGTCGGCGAACCGACCAGGGTCCCCAATCCGCCGATCGACGCGGCGAACGCGATGCCCATCGCCAGCGCCCCGGCGAACCCTTCCGTGTGTCCCGGCTTGATCTGCGCAGCCGCGAGAACGGCGAGCGCGATCGGAATCATGATCAGCGTCGTCGCGGTGTTGGACACGATCATCGAGATGATCGCGGTGGCCATCATGAACGCCAGCAGCATCGCCGCCGGAGTGCTCCCGCCGCGCTTGACGATGGCCAGCGCCAGCCGGCGGTGAAGCGCCGTGCGCTCGATCGCCAAAGCGATGATCGCCCCGCCGAGCACCAGGAACAGGATCGGCGAATAATAAGACGCCGCGGTCTCGTTGGCGTCCATGATCCCGAACATCGGGAACAGCAGGAACGGCAGCAGCGCGGTGGCGGTCAGCGGCAGGGCCTGGGTCATCCACCAGGTCGCCATCAGCACCACCAGCGCGGTCGTTCGCCACGCGGCCAGCGGCATGCCGGCGGGAGCCGGCAGCGCCAGCAGCACGATGAACGCGAGCAGCCCGCCCCAGAGCCCCCAGCGAGCGGTCGCGTTGCCCTCGCTCATCCGGCGACCCCGATCATCGATACCTGCCGGCCGTAATCGGGCTCGCCGCGGTGGGTCGACCGCCGGTAGCTGAAAAAGCGGTCGGCGTCGGTGTAGGTGTCGAGCCCGAGCGCCTCGACGCTGCCGATGCCCGCGGCGGTCAGTCGGTCGACGACATAGCCTTCCAGGTCGAACCTTGGGCCGGCGGCGAAGAATCGCTCATTGTCCGGGCTTTGCGCCAGGAATCGCGCTTGGAACGCCTCGTCGACTTCGTAGGACTCGCGCCCGATGCACGGTCCGACCGCCGCGGCGATTCGCTCGCGCCGGGCGCCCAGTTCCACCATCGCTTCGATGACCGAATCGGTGACGCCCGCGAGCGCTCCGCGCCACCCGGCATGCGCGGCCCCGACCACTCCCGAGTCCGGATCGGCGAGCAGCACCGGCGCGCAGTCGGCGGTCAGGATTCCGAGCAGCAGGCCGGGCCGATCGCTGATTATCGCGTCGGCGCGCGGCCGCTCGTCCAGCGGCCAGGAGTGCTCGGCCTTGACCGCCGTGGCGCCGTGGACCTGATGGACGGTCGCCAGCTCGGCGCCCGGCAGCACGGCGGCGATCGCCCGGGAGCGGTTCTCGGCGATCGCGGCGCGATCGTCGTCGCTGCCGTAGCCGACGTTGAGTCCGGCCAGCTCGCCGGTCGAGACGCCGCCGCGACGCCCGAGGAAGCCGTGCGCGACGCCAGCCAGGTTGGCGGCCCGGATCACCTCGACGCTCACGGCTCGAACCCCGCCGGCGCCGGCCACGGGCGCGAGTGCACCGCCATCACCTTGAACAGCCGCCCCATGGCGTCGGGATCGCACAGCCGTTTGCGCGCCGTGGCGAACTCGTCCGCGCGCTCCGGGTGAGCTTTCGCGAGGGCCTCAACCCGAGCGGCGATCCCAAGCCGCTCGAGCCACTCGCGCTGGCTCACGACCCGGGTTGCTTCGACCCCGCCGGCTGACGCAGCCCTGGCCAACGCCTCGAAATCGACGTGCGCGGTCAGATCCTGCTCCCCCGGATCGGCGAGCACGTCGGCGTAGCGGTGCCCGCGCACCGCCTGCAGCGTATCGCCCTTGCCCGAACGCGCGTGGCCGTAGTCAATGATCAAAGCGACGCCGCCTCGCACGTCGAGCTGAGCGCCGATTTCCCACGCCATCGCATCGCGGGCCGGCGAATCCTCGCGGACCGCGCCATTGACTGTGAACGCGAGGCGATCGTTCTCGATGGTCACCCGCCGCTCTTCGTCGCCGACCCATTGCCGCACCGGCAGGGCATCGAAAAACTCATTGGCGACCAGCAAAAGCGGCCGATCTTCAGGTATCGTAACAAGTTCCAAATGCCATTCGGCGTCAGGGTGCAGCTGCCACTGCAAGTCGCGCAACAAAGGGCTGGTTTCGATGAAATGCACTTCACCGGCGAACCCCGCTGTTCGCATTACCCGCAGCGCATCCGCCGCGAGCGTCCCGCGCCCCGGCCCGAGCTCCACGTACAGCGCGTCCGCCGGTGCTCCCGCCCGAAGCCAGCAATCGGCGAGCGCCGCTCCGAGCATTTCGCCGAACATCTGGCTGATCTCCGGCGCGGTGGTGAAGTCGCCGGCCGCTCCGAGCGGGTCCCGGGTCGCGTAATAATGCGCATTGCTGAGCGCCATGTAGCGCTCGACGGTGACCGGGCCGCCCGCGCGGATCATCGTGAAAAGCTCGTCGCGAAACTCGCTCAGGCGACGCTCGCCGAGCCCAGGGTCGGCTCGACCCGAACCCGTCGCCTGGCCGCGGTCATCATCAGGTAAAGGCCGCCGACGATCATCGGCAGCGACAGCCACTGGCCCATCTGCAGGCCGGTCGCGGCGGCGAACTCGACCAGCTGCTCGTCGGGCTCGCGGACGAACTCGATGGCGAAGCGGAAGACGCCGTAGAACAGGATGAACGCTCCGACGAGCTTGCCTGGCTGATAGCGCGCCTCGGTCTTCCAGAACATCCACCACAGGATGGCAAACAGGACCAGCCCCTCGAGACCGGCTTCATAGAGCTGGGTCGGATGGCGCGGCGGCCCGAGGATCATCTCGCCATTGGCGGCCATCTCGGGAAATCGAACCGCCCAGGGGACGTTCGTCTCCGCGCCCCACAGCTCATGGTTCACGAAATTGGCGAGGCGGCCGAAAAACAGCCCGAACGGAACGCAGCAGGCGACATAGTCGTGGATCCGCAACCACGGCAGCTTCTCCTTGCGCGCCAGGTAAAGGATTCCGAGCGTCGTTCCGATGACCCCGCCGTGGAACGACATGCCGCCGTCCCACAGCTTCAATATGTCGACCGGATTCTGGAGATAGTAGCTGAGATTGTAGAACAGCACGTAGCCCAGCCGGCCGCCGAGAATGATCCCGAGCGCGGCATAGAAAACAAGGTCGTCGGCATGGCGCCGGGCCATCGGCGCGCCCGGCTCCTTGAGCAGCCTGAGCATGTACCAATAGCCGATGAAAATCCCGGCGAGGTAGGCGAGGCTGTACCAGCGCAGCTCGAACAGCCCGAGGTCGAGCGCGACCGGCGACAGATGAAGATCGGTCCAGGCGATTGCATCGGAAGCGGTATTGGCGGGTTGCAAGGACTTCCCCCTTGAGGTTCAGCGCCTCATAAGATGGCCGCCCGCAAAGGGCAAAGGAGCCGAGACGAAAATGCCGAGCGAACTCGACCGCAGGTTCGACTCCGTCCTCGCGGCGGTGATCGGCCCGGGAGGGCGCCTGGTGATCGAGCGCGACTCCGGGGGGCGGGCCATCGTCGGCAATTTCCCGGCGACCCTGCCGGGCCTGTTCCGTGCCTTTTGCGAGCTCTACTCCGACGGCCGCGACGCGCTGGTCGCGAGCGACGAGCGGCTCGCCTTCCCTGACCTCGACCGAGTGTCGGAAAGGCTGGCCCTGGCGCTCGCCGGCCGCGGCATCGCCAAGGGAGACCGGGTCGGAATCGCGATGCGCAACTGCCCCAGCTGGGTCGTCGCCTACATGGCGATCCTGAAGGCGGGCGGGGTGGCGACCCTGCTCAACGGCTGGTGGCAAAGCCACGAGCTCGCGCACGCTCTCAAGCTCGTCGAGCCCAAGCTGGTCATTGCCGACGAGCCGCGAGCCAGGCGAATCGAAGCGGTCGGGGGCGATTACGAGCTGCTCACTCTGGCTGTCGATCAGCCGCTGGAAATGGCGCTCGCGCCGCTGCTGGAAGGCTCGAGCCCGGCCGATACCCTGCCCGAGATTGCGCCCGAGGACGATGCGACTATCCTGTTCACCTCCGGATCGACCGGCGAGGCCAAGGGCGCCTTGTCGACCCATCGCGCGGTGACCACCGGCGCCTACACTTACGCCAGCGGACTGATGACCCTGCTCGGCCTTCTGACCGAGGAGGGACGGGCCCCGGAAACCCCGCCGCGCACCCTGCTCAGCGTGCCCTTGTTCCACGTCACCGGGGAAGTGCCGGTGATGCTCAACAGCTTCGTTGTCGGTCGCTGCATGGTGGTGATGCCCAAATGGGACGCGGGCGAGGCGCTCAAGCTGATCGAAAAGGAGAATATCACTTATTTCGTCGGGGTTCCGACCATGAGCCTCGAGCTGATGAACCACCCCGACCGTCACAAATTTGATGTGTCGTCATTGAAGGACATCACCGCCGGCGGCGCTCCGCGGCCGGTCAGCCATGTCGAGCGGCTGAAGGACGAGTTTCCCGAAGCGCAACCGGCGCTCGGCTACGGCCTGACCGAGACGAACGCGGTCGGCTGCATCAATTTCTGGGGCAGCTACGCGGCCAAGCCGGCATCGACGGGCCGTCCGGCCAAGCCGTTCGTCGAGGTCGCGATCCTCGGCGCCGGCGACGCCCATCTGCCACCCGGGGAGCGAGGCGAGATCGCGATCCGCTCGGCCGCGAACATCAAATGCTATTGGCGCAATCCCTCGGCCACCAATTCGCTGTTCACCGGCGACGGTTATGTCCGCACCGGCGACATCGGCTATCTCGACGAGGACAATTACCTGTTCATCGTCGATCGCAAGAAGGACATCATCATCCGCGGCGGCGAGAATATTTCCGCCGCCGAGGTAGAGGCCGCCTGTTACGATTGCCCGGACGTCGCCGAAGTCTCGGTGTTCGGGGCTCCCGACGAGCGGCTTGGCGAGGTGCCGATGGCGATTGTCGTTCCAAAGGACAGCAGCGGACTGGACGAGGCCCGCTTGCGCTCCTTCCTCGAGCAGCGGCTGGCTGCTTTCAAGGTGCCGGCGCGGATGATTTTCTCCGACGAGGCCCTGCCGCGCCTCGGCACCGGCAAGATCGACCGGGTCGTACTGAAGGCGCAATACGGCCGTTGAGGCAGGCGCCGGCAGCAATCGACCGCCGGACGCTTCTCATCGGCGGCGGCGCCGGAATCGGCCTGATCGTCGCTTACCTCGCCTGGCCGCGCGGGTCCGCCTCTAGCCTCGCCGAGCGCAAGGGCGAGCAGGCGTTCGGCCACTACCTCAAGATCGGCCGCGACGGCCGGGTGACGGTCGCGGTGCCGCAGGTCGAAACCGGGCAGGGCGTGTGGACCGCGCTTCCGCAGATCGTCGCCGACGAACTGGGTGCCGCCTGGGAGACGGTCGCGGTCGAGCCGGCGCCGCTCGCCCCGGCCTACGCCAACCCGCTCGCCGCCGAGGAGGGCTGGCTCGACGGCATCGGCCGGCTGCGCCGCTTCAGCCTCGAGCCGATGCGGATCACCGCCGGCTCGACCTCGGTCCGGGCGTTCGACCAGCCGCTGCGCGAGGCCGGAGCGACCGCCCGGGCGATGCTGATTGCCGCCGCGGCGGAGCGCTGGGACGTCGACACCGAGGAATGCGACACCGTCGACGGCTTCGTCCTCCACCGGGCGAAAACCTTCGCCTTCGCCGAGCTCGCCGAGGAAGCGGCCGCCCGCAACCCGCCGTCCAGCCCGCGCCGTCGCTCGAGCGGCGCCCGCCTGAGCGGAAAGCCGCTGCCGCGCCTCGACCTTCCCGCCAAGAGCGACGGCAGCTTCCGCTTCGCGGCCGACGTCCGGCTGCCCGACATGCTGTTCGCCTCCGCCCGCCTCGCACCACCCGGCGGCCGCCTCACCGCCTTCGCGCGCAAGGGCGCCGGCGCCCATCCCGTCATCGTCCGAAACCAGTGGCTGGCGATCGCCGCCGACAGCTGGTGGGCGGCCGAGCAGGCGATCAAATCCGCAAACCCGCGTTTCTCCGCGCCGCCAAGCCCGCCGCGCGATCGCCTCCGGGGCCTATTCGCCAACCTCCTGGACAGCGGCGAGTCCGACAGCTGGTTCAGCCGCGGCGACTATGATTCGGCGGTCGAGGGATCGCGGCCGCTGGCGGCCAGTTACTGGGTCGCTCCGGCGCAGCATTTGGGGCTCGAGCCGCTGACCGCCACCGCCCGTTTTCGCGACGGCCGGCTCGAGGTGTGGGCGCCGACCCAGGCGCCCGATTTCGCCCGCGCCGCGGCCGCCGATGCGGCCGGGATCGCCGCCGCCGACGTGACTTTCTACCCGATGCCGGTCGGCGAGCCTGGCGGGCGCTCGCTCGAGGCCGACTTGATCCCGATGGCGGTCGAGCTGGCCCGCGAGCTGGAGCGCCCGGTCCAGCTCAGCCTGTCGCCGAGCAGCAGCCAGAACCACGACCGAGTCGCGCCCGCCGCCCTGGCGCGGATGACCGCGCTTCCGGGGGCCGGCGGGATCACCGCGGCGTGGAAGATGCGCGTCGCCACCAGCGACGGACTCGGAGCGGCGATCGGCCGCCTGGCCGGAGCCGGTGAACCAGAATCACTCGGCCAGACCGCGCTCGACGGCGCGATCCCGCCTTACGCGATCGCCGATCTCAGCATCGAAGCGGTCCCCGTGAATGCGCCGTTCGCGGTCGGCTACATGCGCGGCCACCCGCAGCGGCCGATGGCCTTCTTCATCGAAAGCTTCATCGACGAGCTCGCGCACGCGGCGGGGCTCGAGCCGCTGGCGTTCCGGATGGCGATGCTTGGGCCCAGCCCGAGGCTCGCCCGCTGCATCCAGTCGGCGGCGGCGGCGGGCGGCTGGGACGGCGGCGCGCGCGGCAGCACGCTCGGCC